>NZ_WOWT01000004.1:0-162006 GCF_009746545.1 Oceanobacillus sp. AG | reverse complement strand
CTTCATGTACGGTTTGATGAGGGGGAACAGGAAAAGGAATTGCCCTCTTGTCTGGCTTAGTAAGGTGGAACACCCTGAAACCCGAGGACAAGAAGGCAACTATCTAATTCCTGTTTTCTACTCTACAAGTAATAATATCTCATTTAGTTTTTTTCATGCATTTTGAATAAGGTTTTAACTGTATCCATTGTTGAATTAAATCGTTAGGCATCACTTCTTATTCGAAATTCCTCCCACCTCCCACTAAATTCCAACCTGTGAGCGCTTGCAAATCTTGTATATACAAGTTACACTATAAATAGATATTACATGTATATACAAGTAATATCCAACATACGTTATAGTGGAACATCTTATACCGCCTTCACCTTGCTATTGATAGTGAGTTAGTGTTCTAGCAAAGGGGAAATATAATAATCGAAATATGAATAGGAGTGAACAACAATGGCTTTACAGGGGAATGAAAAAGAAATCATTATTGCACCGCTGAATGGAAAAGTTACAGCGCTTGAAAATGTTCCAGATCCGACTTTCTCTGGGAAAATGATGGGGGATGGGCTAGCAATTGAACCGTCAGACGGTAAAGTTGTTTCTCCGGTAAACGGAGAAGTAGTCGTCACTTTTTCGACAAAACATGCGATTGGTTTAAAAACAGAATCAGGAATTGAATTACTGATTCACGTTGGTTTGGAAACAGTTCACCTGGATGGGGAAGGTTTTGAAGTACATGTTGAACAAGGAGATCAGGTAAAAGTTGGCGATCCCTTGATTACATTTGATTTGCAGCTAATAAAAGAAAGAGCAGCAAGCCATATTACACCGATTATCATCACGACTGGAGATTTGGTGAAGAGTTATGGGAAAACGAGTGACAGCACGGTTATTGCGGGAGAATCCAACTTACTGGAGCTTACACTACAAGGTGCAAGTGAAACAAATGAAAATACCGTTGAACCGCCAAATAGTACGAAACAAGATCCAGAATACAAGGAAACGGCCAAACAAATTGTTAATGCAGTTGGAGGACTAGAAAACATTCATGCTGCAAGCCACTGTGTAACAAGATTGCGTTTTGCTTTAGATAATGAAGAAATGGTAGATAAAGAAGCACTTGAAGATTTAGATGTTGTCAAAGGAACTTTTTCAACAAATGGTCAATATCAAATCGTAATTGGGCAAGGGACCGTTGATAAGGTATTCCAAGCCATGGTCCGAGAAACCGGCTTAAAAGAAGCATCCAAAGAAGAAGTGAAGGCTGCCGGTGGGAAGAAGCTCAATCCGTTACAGCGCGGCATTAAAGTGTTGGCAGATATTTTTATTCCGATTTTGCCAGCGATTGTAACTGCTGGTTTGTTGCTTGGGTTAAATAACATTTTAGTCAATCCGATTTTCACCGATCAATCGATTATTGAGATGTTTCCTTCCTGGGCTGGTTTGGCAGATATGATTAACGTTATCGCTGTTACAGCATTTACGTTCTTGCCAGCTTTGATCGGCTGGTCTGCAGTGAAGCGGTTTGGAGGTAATCCATTATTAGGTATTGTTCTCGGGTTGATTCTCGTTCATCCAGCATTAATGCCCGCGAGTGATTATGCCATCGCTGCTGCGAAAGGTGAAGCACCAACATGGAACTTATTTGGGTTAGACGTGAATATGATGGGGTATCAAGGACAAGTACTGCCTGTTCTCGTTGCTGCATGGGTTCTAGCAAGCATTGAAAAATGGTTGAAGAAGCGCGTCATTGATTCATTGCAATTATTAGTCGTTGCACCAATCGCCCTGCTTCTAACAGGTTTCTTATCTTTTATTATTATCGGACCGGTTACGTTTACGATTGGTAACTGGATTACATCCGGATTAATAGCTATATTTGATGCTGCACCACTGCTTGGCGGTCTCATCTATGGGGCAGTGTATGCACCGCTTGTTATTACGGGAATGCACCACACTTTTCTTGCGGTTGACTTACAATTGATTGGAAGTACGGGAACGACCTTCCTGTGGCCAATTCTAGCACTATCTAATATCGCTCAAGGATCCGCCGTTTTTGCAATGTTCTTAGCAGCAAAAAATGAAAAACTGAAAGGATTAGCAGGTACTTCCGGAATTTCCGCTTGGTTAGGTGTGACAGAACCAGCCATGTTCGGTGTTAATTTACAGTATCGTTATCCGTTCATTGCAGCTATAATCGGAACGGCCATTGCAGGAGCTTTCATCACGGTTGGAGGTGTACAAGCTTCTTCAGTTGGTGTCGGAGGTATCCCGGCTTTCTTATCCATCGCAAATAGCATGGGTACATTTTTCCTTGGCATGCTAATCGTTATTATTGTTCCATTTACCATTACACTTGTTATTGCAAAACGGAAACTAAAAAACTAGAATTGTGATGAGATTATTCGTGTTCGAAACGTTTTAACATTAAGAAGCTTGGGGAACAAGGGGATTGCTTAGGCAGTCTTCATGTTACCGATGACTTTTCAATTTTCACCTAAAAAACAACAGGAAAGGGGTCTTCAACATGAGTGAGGCATGGTGGAAAAGATCCACAGTATATCAAATTTATCCGAAAAGCTTTTATGATACAACAGGGACGGGAACCGGAGACATCCAAGGTATTACCCGGAAGCTGGACTATATTAAAAAGCTTGGGGCGGACGTCATTTGGCTGACTCCAGTTTATAAATCCCCTCAAAACGACAACGGCTATGATATTAGTGATTATTATGCGATCGATCCTTCCTATGGGACGATGGAAGATTTCGAGGAATTACTTTCAGAGACACATCAGCGCGATATGAAACTGATTATGGATCTCGTTGTGAACCATACCTCGACAGAACATGAGTGGTTTCAACAGGCGGCTTCATCAAAGGATAATCCGTTCCGCAACTTCTATATTTGGGAGGACGGAGAAAACGGTGGACTTCCTAATAATTGGCAGTCCAAATTCGGTGGTCCGTCATGGGAATGGGATGAAAAAACAGAGCAATATTATTTGCATTTATTCGACGTGACACAGGCTGATTTAAACTGGGAAAATGAAGGTTTACGTGAGAAGATTTTTGAGATGATGCGCTTTTGGGCAGAGAAGGGGATTGATGGCTTCCGTTTGGATGTTATTAACCTTATTTCCAAACATCAAGATTTTCCAGATGATCATATCGGTGACGGACGCAGGTTTTATACGGACGGTCCGAGAGTCCATGAGTATTTGCATGCCATGAACCGGAACGTTTTCTCGAAGTATGATATGCTCACAGTCGGAGAAATGTCATCAACGAATTTGGAAAGCTGCTTACTTTACACGCAGCCGAAACGTGAGGAATTATCCATGACTTTCCAGTTCCATCATTTAAAAGTCGATTATCCGAATGGGGAGAAATGGACAAAGGCACCATTCGACTTTTTGGAGTTAAAACAAATCCTCTCCGATTGGCAAGTTGGTATGCATGAAGGGGGCGGCTGGAATGCCCTGTTCTTATGCAACCATGATCAACCACGCTCCGTTTCCCGTTTTGGTGACGACGTAAAATACCATAAAGAATCTGCTAAAATGCTCGCAACAACCCTTCATATGATGAAAGGTACGCCGTATATTTATCAAGGGGAAGAAATCGGTATGACAAACCCCAATTTTTCTAAGATTGAAGAATACCGCGATGTCGAGTCACTAAATGCGTATAAAAACTTACAAAAAGAAGGAAAAACAGAAGAAGAAATCATCGGTATTCTGCAGCAAAAATCCCGTGATAATGGACGAACACCAATGCAATGGTCGGCAAGAGAACAGGCAGGTTTTACAACTGGCACTCCTTGGATAGATGTAGCGGATAATTATCCAGAAATTAATACAGAAAATGCGCTGGAAGATCCGACGTCTATTTTTTATCACTATCAGAAATTAATCGCGTTAAGGAAAAAGTACGATTGTCTTACAAATGGGGATTACCAACTTCTATTGGATAAAGACCCGCAAATTTTTGCCTATACAAGAAATTGGAATGGAGAAAGAATCCTTGTTGTCAGTAATTTCTACGGGAAAGACGCGACCGTTGATCTGCAGTTGGAAAAGGCTAAAGGCGTCCCGGAAGTCTTACTGTCCAACTATGAGGATTCTTCGCTAAACCTGGAACGATTACAATTACGACCATATGAGTCGATTGTTTATTATTGGAAGTGATGAACATTGCTGAAAAAATATTTAATGATATACAACGATTTGGTTAGGAAGATCGAGGAAAATGGATGGGCGATTGGAGACCTGTTGCCGTCGGAAAATGAGTTATCTGCGGAATATGAAACGTCCCGTGAAACCATTCGTAAGTCACTGGATCTTTTATCACAAAATGGCTATATTCAGAAAATCCAAGGAAAAGGATCCGTTGTGATTGATCGAAATAAATTTTCCTTCCCAGTCTCCGGAATTCAAAGTTATTCCGAACTGACGGAGAAATTAAAATTAAACAGCAGAACCAACGTGCACACCCTTGAGCGTCTGAAACCGGAGGATCAAACGGCTAAATTTTTAAAGACTGACTCGACGGAATCGATTTGGAATGTTATTCGTACCCGGGAAATCGACGGGGAGAGAGTTATACTCGATAAAGATTATTTCAATGAAAAATACGTGCCGATGTTATCGAAGGAAATTTGCCAGACTTCGATCTATGACTATATTGAGAACAAATTAAATCTTGTCATCGGTTTTGCAAAGAAAGAAATTGTGGTTGAAACACCAACAAAAGAAGACTACGAACTCTTAGACTTAGAAGGCTTCACAAATGTGGTTGTCATCCGAAGTCAGGTCCATTTAGAGGATACAAGTCTATTTCAATTCACAGAGTCCAGGCACCGACCAGATAAGTTCCGATTTGTAGATTTTGCGAGGAGGGTGAAGAATTAGGTGAGGTAAGGACTAGGTTGTATAATACTCCTAAGGTGTAGGCAGCTTTTTTGAATTAGCGGCACAGCGTTTTTAGTTTCTCGCGTTGTGCTGCTTTTTGAGTATTGTGGAGAAGTAGGTTGTTTGATGTAAATGGAAAAAGAGAAAATGTTTAAAGATCTGATTAAACGCCTCCATGAGGATATTGCTTTTAAACTAAATTGTGGATTCCTCGTATTGGATGCCGTTCCGTCACTCTCTTGCTCTCGGCTTGTGACAATATTCTGGAGTGCGACACACTGGAGAAACATGATTGCTGGTAGTATGTCAGGAATTGCAGTTTTCAGTTTATTTGATGCAGGTCTAGTGGCAGGGCCAAGTCCTATCTTTTCTTATCTTGCATTAACACCAAGGGATAATTTCTTAGGGATCATTCTAGGTGTACTCGTTGCTGCTGTTGTTTCTTTCATCATTACATCTCTTATATTGAAATTTGATAAAAAAGGTGAAGATGAAGAGGATCTTGAGGGTTCAATTGAAAGGTCAAAATCTATGAAATCTGAAGGCAAACAAGTTCTAGGCAATGTTAATCATAACGATACTGACAATATCTCTGACAAGAAAATTAACAAAATCTCATTTGTTTGCGATGCAGGGGCCGGTAGTAGCGCCTTGGGTGCAACGACTTTCAGAAAAAGACTCAAGAAAGCCGATATTGCCGATATTGAAGTTAAACATTATAGAATAGAAGACGCCCCGCAGGATTCAGATATAATTGTTGTTCATAAGGATTTATTAGACAGAGCGCGAATGGCTCACAATGATAAAACAATCATTTCCATTGAAAACTATATTGATGATCCTAGTCTTGTTAAATTAGTTGATGAACTAAAAAATGATTAGATGTTAGATTAAAACTGCAGTACTTGTAGCATGATTGTAAGTACTGCGGTTTATCACCTTTTTTAAGTAAGCAGCGATAATTATACCACTTTGGATTATTGTATCTATTAATTAAAATTGGTATGGAGTACATCTGCATTAAAAAGCATGTTGCTTTGAGAATAGCTTGAAATTATAATAGAGTTACAAAATGAGAGGGGTTATGTATGATAAAAGGTATAATATTTGATTTTGACGGATTGATTTTTGATACTGAAACCCATCATTACAATGTATTAAATGATATATTTATTGAACATGGCAGCACATTGCCACTTACGAAATGGCAAGAGCAAATCGGTACTCAAACCGATTTTTCACCATATGTTTATTTAGAAAAACAACTTAAACTAAAATTAGATCATAAAGCTCTACAAGATACATTTGAAGAAAAATTACATGCTAAATTGTCTACAGAAAAAGCGAGAGCGGGTGTGGAGAATTACTTACAATCAGCAAATGAGCTTGGCTTAAAAATAGGTTTAGCCTCAAGTTCAAACTACGACTGGGTATCTACTCACCTAAAAAATCTAAATTTATTCGACTATTTTCACTGCATTAAAACTTCAGATGATGTTGAAACAGTCAAACCTGACCCTTCATTATATTTAGAAGCGGCACAATGCCTGCAATTAGATGTACAAGAATGTTTAGTCTTTGAGGATTCAGCAAATGGTTCATTAGCTGCAAAAAGTGCTGGAATGTCATGCGTCATCGTACCAAATGAAGTAACAGAAGCGATGGATTTCTGTGAGGTTGATTATCGAATAAGTTCCATGTCTGAGATTAGTCTAGAAGATGTAATCGAGATTGTGGAGAGGGCTAATTCTAAATAGTTGTTTATAGTTGGTCTGGGTTAGATGCTGAGGTATTTGACCGTTTACGTATTTTTAAGGAATTCGATGTATTTAAAACAAAGGTAGATATGAGTATAATTCTTAGATGCCAATAAGCTTGGTTGTCGTATAGTGGTCATAAGAAGCACTCCTTCAGTCTTTTTATGATTTTATTGGTCTATTACCATTATACAATTTAGGGAGGTGCTTCTTTTTGGTCTCTTGAATTCGTTGACAGACAAGGGCTAGGAATTCCGAAATTCATTCGCCTCCTTAAAATTACTAAATTAGCTGTTATTAATTATTTATTCCTTTGTTATCACTTACGGCAATATACGACTGTTTAAACTTTATTTTAAGTTTTAGTAGACGGCGAATAACTAAGGAAAGTCTTTAATGGACATATGGAGTAGGGTTATGTGAAGGATGTAGAAAGAACTTTAGAAATTCACTAAAAAACGTTGACGCTTTCAAAGTGTGGTGTTATAGTATAATTAAACAAAATAAACAAATAGACATGTGACTGGTAAAGCAGGCAGGATCTAGAAATGACAAATTTAACTTTTGTCATTTTTAGGTCCTTTTTTGTTTATTTTGGAAAATAAACAAAAAAGGTGGGAAACGAGATGAACTACAGGCAGGTTGCTCAAGAAATAATCAAATATGTAGGTGGAAAAGAAAACATATCACATGTTCAGCATTGCTCTACAAGATTGCGTTTTACCTTAGTGAGCAATAGTAAAGCAGATGTAAGGAAGTTGGAAGAAGTTCATGGTGTACTTTCTGTAAAAATGACTGCGCAATGCCAAGTAGTGATTGGGAATGAAGTGTTAGAAGTATATGATGAGGTAGTCAATATTTTAGGAAGCGAGATTTCTGATAATCATGATGACTCCAAAAGTTCCGGAGAGAAACGTGGTTTTGGAAATGTTCTCCTTGATTATTTAATCAGTATTTTTCAACCGCTAGTTCCTGCGATTGCCGGTGGTGGGATTTTAAAATCAACCTTAATGCTATTATCTTTACTTGGTGTTATGAATTCGGAAGGTCAAACCTATCAAATTTTTATGATGGTTGGTGATGCACCATTATATTTCCTCCCGATACTGGTTGCTATCACTACTGCAAATAAATTAAAGGTAAATGCTCTAGTTGCAGTTTCTACAGTCGGTGCGCTTTTATTGCCAAATATGCTAGCAATGCTGGAAGAAGGAGTAGTGTTATTCAGTTTTAGTTTGCAAAATATCGCTTATGCGTACCAAGTGTTTCCTGCTATATTAACAGTCATATTGTATGCACAACTTGAAAAGTTTTGGACAAAGATTTCTCCAAAGGCAATACGAATTTTCTTTGTGCCTATGATGTCTATGACAATTACTGTACCAATTGCTTTACTAATATTAGGACCATTGGGCTTTACGTTAGGTCAGGGGCTTACTGCGATTATTTTATTTATTTATAATTATGCTGGTTGGTTTGCCGTTGCACTATTAGCAGCTATCTTGCCATTCATGGTAGCAGCTGGGATGCATAAAGCTATGATTCCTTATTCAATCAATTCATTGGGAGAAACAGGGAAAGAACTTTTATATTTACCTGCTTCTCTAGCGCACAATATATCAGAAAGTGGTGCTTGTTTTGCTGTAGCAATTCGAACAAAAGATAAAAAACTAAAAGCAACAGCAATATCAGCAGGTATTTCTGCATTATTCGGTATTACAGAGCCTGCACTGTATGGGGTGACCCTACAAAATAAAAAAGTTTTATATAGTGTAGTGTTCGGTTCCTTTGTCGGTGGAGCATTTATAGGTGTCGTAGGATTACAGGCATATGCTTTAGTTGGTCCAGGTGTAGCTAGCTTATCAATGTTCATTTCAGAGGATTTAGCAAGAAATATTATATATGCTATTTTTGGTTTTATAATATCTTTTGCAATGGCGTTTATTGCAGCGCTAGTTTTATTCAGAGAGAAAACAGAAGATATAGCATCACAAACGGAAGAAATGACATCATTACCAATAAACGGTGAAATATTGTTTAGCCCTGCAAAAGGGGAAGTACTTCCCATAACAGAAGTAAAGGATGATGTGTTTTCAACAAAAGTAATGGGAGATGGAGTAGCAATCAACCCTACGGAAGGTACATTATATTCTCCAGCTGATGGTAAGATCGAGATGGTGTTTAATACAAAACATGCACTTGGATTAGGGTTAGCTAATGGTGCGCAATTACTATTCCATGTAGGTATTGATACAGTACAATTAAATGGTGAGTTCTTTGAATCGCACGTTAGCGAAGGCGATGAAGTAAAACAGGGTGATAAGTTGTTAACTTTTGATCTAGAGAAAATTGCCGCTAGAGGATTTGACCCTGTTATAGTTTGTGTCTTAACAAATAATAATAATAATTATTCAGTTGACGTACTTGAAATTGGAAATGAAGTAAATATAAATGACATTATTATGACAATTACAAAGATAGGAGCATAAAACATGAGTAAAAATGGATTTTCAAAAGAATTTTTGTGGGGCGGAGCAATGGCTGCCAATCAGGTAGAGGGTGCATGGAACGTTGACGGGAAAGGAATGTCTGTTGCAGATGTAGCAGTGTATAAGCCTGATATAAGTGTGGAAGACTTTTATGCACATAATGCCATGACGTCTGAAATGATAGAGACCGCATTGTCTGATAAAGATGATAAAAAGTATCCTAAACGCAGAGGAATTGATTTTTATCACCGCTATAAAGAGGATTTGGCACTTTTTGCAGAAATGGGTTTTAAAGCCTTGCGTGTCTCTATTGCTTGGACTCGGATTTTTCCTACTGGTGAAGAAGAAGAACCTAATGAATTAGGATTACAATTTTATGAGAACTTATTTACTGAAATGAGAAGGTTGGGCATGGAACCAGTTGTAACTCTTTCGCATTATGAAATGCCCCTCAATCTAAGTATCAAATATAATGGTTGGGCTGAAAGAAAGGTAATCGATTATTTTGTGAAATTTAGTAATGTGTGCTTTAAGCGGTACAAACACCTTGTAAAATATTGGCTGACGTTTAATGAAATTGATAGCATTATTAGGAATCCCTTTAGACCAGGTGGAATTATTCTAGAGCGTTGTCCTGAAGGAAAGCAGGAAGAAACTATTTATCAGGCGATCCATCACCAATTTGTTGCATCAGCATTAGTAACAGCTGATTGTCACAAAATAATAAAGGACAGTAGGGTGGGCTGTATGATAACAAAACTCACTACGTATCCAAATTCGTGCCATCCTAATGATGTGGAACTTAGTCTCAAAAAGAATTTAATTAATTATTTTAGTTCAGATGTCCAAGTCTTCGGGGAATATCCAAAGATGATAGAAAAAATGTTTGAGCGAAAAAATATTTATATTAAAATGGGACCGGAAGATCGGGATATCCTTCGAAAACATACGGTTGATTTTGTTTCTTTCAGCTACTATATGTCATTAACTGAATCTGCAAATGAAGAGCTAAAGAGAACTTCGGCTAATACTATAACAGGGGTAAAAAATCCTTATTTGCCTTCAACAGATTGGGGATGGCAGATTGATCCGATTGGCTTAAAGATTTCATTAATCGAATTATATGATCGTTATAAGAAGCCTCTCCTCATAGTAGAAAATGGAATGGGGGCAGTTGATAAAGTAGAAAATGATGGGTCTATCCATGATGACTACCGTATCAATTATTTAAGGGAGCACTTTAAACAAATGAAGGAGGCCGTTGAAGAAGGGGTAGATCTCTTCGGGTATCTCAGTTGGGGGCCGATAGACTTAATCAGTGTTTCTACAAATCAAATGTCTAAAAGATACGGATATATTTATGTAGACCAAGATGATGAAGGAAACGGTACACTTGATCGAAGCCGAAAAGATTCCTTCTACTGGTATAAAAAAGTAATTGAAAGCAATGGAGAAGATCTGGAGTAAAAGACCAATTCGTATATAGGAGAGGTATACGGTGTTTAAAATTAAAAAAGTTTTAAATTCAAGCGTAGTCCTGGCAGAAAACGAACATGAAAAGGAACATATTTTACTTGGTAAAGGGATTGGTTATGGGCAAAAATCAGGTAATATCATTAAGGAACACCAAGCTGACCAAATGTTCATACCAATCGAAAATACCAAAGTGAAAGAGTTTCTTGGGTTATTGGATGCCATTCCACCTCTATTTATAGACTTGACTCAGCAAATAGTCAACCATGCTGAGAAAAAATTGAACACAAAGTTAAATTCGAGTATCTATTTCACTTTAATGGACCATTTAAATTTTGCGGTTGAGAGATATAATAAAGGTATTAATATCACTAACCGAGTCTATTGGGAAATTAAAAATTACTACCCCGAAGAATTTGATATTGGAGAATATGCTTTAAAGATAATGAATGACAAATTTGATATAGAGTTGCCAATAGAAGAAGCAGCAAACATTGCTTTCCATTTAATTAACGCTCATGGGATGGAATCAAAAGACTCCATGAAAACTGCCAAAATGATAGGAATTATTGTAAATCTAGTTAGGTATATATTGAATATAAACATAGATAAGGAAAATATCCATTATATTCGCTTTATTACTCATGTAAAGTTTTTTGTAGAACGCTATTTTGCGGACCAGATGCTAGAAAACGATGATAATATATTATTTGAGCAGATTGCCAACCTATATCCTGAGGCAATGAATGGAGCATTTAAGATTAAAGAATATATTTATCAATTATATGAAAAAAATATACCAAATGATGAACTAACATATTTGGCCGTGCATATCCATAGGTTGTTGTCGTATGATCAGTTAAGTGAGTAAACAAATAGAAACAATATTGAGAGTGTAAACTAAGCAGTGTAAGTAGAGAGTATAACTCTTTCTTCACAACTTAATTTACACTCTTTCTATATACAGGAAGTAATTGGTGAGGTTATTTCCATGGATAATGTAGACTGTAGAATTGGAAAAGAAATAGTTTTGAAGTTTTTTCTCGAATAATTGAAACTTAGTAGCCTGATAATCGTAAATAATAGAGAAATCTTGTTTACAATGGAATCAGGGTGGTGAGATCATCAGGAATTTATCTTCATATGTCATGCTTTTTGGAATTTTTGTAGTTGCTTTTACTGGCAACTGGGTGATCGGAAATTATGATAAGGTGTCCAATTATCCTAAGGAGACATACATGGCATTTGCTTTTGGATGGGGCAGTATTATTTGCGCGTATATCATGAATAAATTGTCTACATACAATCTAGATGAGGAAAAAAAGGATAACAGGAATTTGATCAATAAATGGGAACGTCAAGGAATTCCCTTTAATAAATGGATAATCGGGATTGTCATTGTAGTGCTTGTTGGTGCTGGATTTCATAGCTGGTCCCTCGTTTTCAAGTTATTTTGGTTGTTTCTTTTTATCGGTATCGTTTTTATCGGTTTTCTGTATGTGATGATGGGGGAAAGAGTGGAGGAACCGGATGGCCTCGATTTTACAGGGAAATCCAAAAAAATTCTCGATTTTGTCGACTATCGGCAACATCCATTTACCATTTCACTGATTCTATTCAGTCTTGTGATCGTGAGCTTTTTATTAAGTAAGCAACAAGATATTCCAATGAACTTAGAGGTCAGTGGCAACCCTAGATACGTAACTTCTCTACCGACTATTGCGTTTTTGACGTCGGGTTTAATGGTTGTCAGTAGTT
Organism: Oceanobacillus sp. AG; assembly: GCF_009746545.1. Lineage (NCBI taxonomy): Bacteria > Bacillati > Bacillota > Bacilli > Caryophanales > Bacillaceae > Oceanobacillus > Oceanobacillus sp. AG. The sequence continues at coordinate 149,626 of NZ_WOWT01000004.1, read as the reverse complement.
ATATCTATATTATAAATAACGGTGATATTTTTGGTATTCGCAAAGCTGAACAAAACGGTTTGAAAGTATTGCAAATCCACTTTTGGGAAATTATCATTTGCGGTGCAACACTTTTCATTTGGCTTGTTGAAGTGATTGAAGCTTTGGTACTGCATTTCTAGAGAGGAGGATGAGAGGGAACGCCTAAGGTCATAAGAAGAAGGCTTACTAATCTGAACAAAAGCTCAAAACTCCGAATCGATTTATGAAAACTCGCAATACCTGTATAAAATATTATCCTCCGCTTAAATCGATACTGCGAAATAGACAGCTTAAGCGGAGGGATGCTAATGCTAACTCTCTTTTATAACGGAAAATACACTACATTAATCAGCTTGCATCCCACCATCGACATTATATAACGATCCCGTTACAAAGGAAGAATGATCGGATGCAAGGAACAGCACGACTTGTGCAACTTCTTTTGGTGCTCCAAATCTGCCTAGTGGAATACCATGTTTTTTTATCCAGACCCTTAATTTCTTGGAATGGTCCATTGATACCTGCATTATTGAAGAAAACATCAATCTTTCCAAATGCACCCACAGCCTGTTTTACATAATTCTTCACATCTTCTTCGTTTGTAACATCAGCCTGGACAACTAAAATATTTTCTTGATCCGCACGCATTTAATCTACTAGTGTAGGGAGATCGAATAAAATAGGAGCTTTTATATTCTTTTAGAGTGATAGAAACTCGCTTGATTTCTTTCGTGTTTCCGGACTCAAATATGAATCTGATCATATCCCTTCCTAATCAGCTTATTAAAGACTACCCAGCTACTCAGCCCTGATTCCCAATTCCCGCATCCTCCTCTCCTATTCCATCCATAACGCCTCGCGCGCCATACTTAATCGGCACTAAATTCCATGGTAAGCAGCTCACACTGTGGTTAAGTGGGATAAATCTAACTAAGACTTACACAGTTTACTTGACAAACCTAAATTAAAAATACAACAGTTTAAACCTTCTTCTCCCCACATGCTATTCGACATGATTCTCCTCACCTTCAAGCCAGAACCACTAAATTCATCTTCCATAATCACCGACTTAACGAGTGAATATAGATCCGATTACAAAGTCTAGAAAAGATGACAAAAATTCGACAACAAACCCAAAAGACAAATAAAACCATCTGTGAAATCCTTTACAATGCAAAAAAATAATGATATAGTCATTATAATGAATTATATAAAATTCATTAAGACATTATGATCTATTGTAAATGAAAGGTGGAGATGTCACATTAATGGCTAGGTCTAAAATCCCTTTATATAAACAGGTTAAACAAAAAATGATCAAAGAAATCAATCAGTATATGAAGGCAGGTGATTTAATTCCAACAGAATCTGAACTGGAAGAAAAATTTAACGTCAGCAGAATTACGGTTCGAAAAGCGATTGATGAGTTGGTAGAAGAAGGCTACGTTGAAAAAATACAAGGTAGAGGGACTTTTGTTTTATCAACAAAAATTGTTCAGGATGCCAATAGTATTACAAGCTGGACAGAAGAAATGCTTTTAAAAGGGAAAAATCCTGAAACGAAAAGCCTTAAAATTTATGAAGTAAACCCCTCTAAAAAAATGAAAAGAAAATTACGCCTTCATCCCAATGAAAAAGTAATATGTATTGAGCGGATTAGGCTAGTGGATGAAAAGCCAATTGCATTGATGTTCAACTATCTAAGGGAAAAATATGTCCCGGGTTTTCTTGAAAAGGGATTCACTAGAGAGTCATTATATGAAGAATTGGAAGAAAACTATGGCATCGTGCTGGAAGAGGCTAATGAACAAATTAGAGCAAGGCTTGCAACTGATTTGGAAGCGTCAACATTAAATATTTCTCCAGAAGATGCAGTCATGCATATTACGAGAACAACATATTTACCAAATGGTACGCCAGTCGAAATGGTAGAGATGGTCAGTCGATCAGATGAATATGAATACCATATTAAAGTTTCAGGCCGTGAGCGTAATAGAATTATTAAGGAGTGAGCAGCGTGGGATTACTAAAAGAGGAAGCAGTACTATTAGACGCTGAAGTGGATAACCCTATAGAGGCTATTCGTCTAAGCGGGGAATTATTAGTTAAAGCAGGTTACGCATCTGAAGAATATATTGATGCGATGATAGATGGCTTTCAAAGCGTAGGACCATATATCGTCATTGCACCGGGTATTGCTATACCGCATTCTCGTCCAGAACGAGGAGCGGTTGCCACAGGATTCTCTATCGTGAGGTTAAAAGATCCGATTGAATTTGGGCATGAAAATAATGATCCGGTAAAACTAGTTTGCGCTATAGCTGGTGTAGGTAATAATGGTCACATTGAAATGCTTCAAAAAATAGCAACCATTTTAGGTGACAAAAGTAAACATGAACAAATTTTGCAGGCAATTGACTTTAATGAATTGGCGAAAATAATAACAATATAGGAGTGGTTCGTATGTATATTCTTAGTGTATGTGGAATGGGATTTGGTACAAGTTTGATGTTATTAATGGATATTCAAGCAATGGCAAAAGACCATGGTTATACAGTAGATGGAGAAGCTTCAGATCTTGGCAGTGCTAAAGGAAAAAGCTGTGATTTCATGGTAGCTTCCAGTGAGATTGCTGCAGAATTATCTGATGAGGATGTCCCTGTTATTGCGATTGACAACATGTTAGATAAAAATGAAATTAAAGAAAAAGTACTTCCTATGATTGAAAAGCTATCTAAGGAGTGATAAGAGTGATTGATGTTCTGGTCTCTGTATTAAGCAATCCATCTATTATTATCGCAATAATTGCTGGATTGGGACTAGTTGCCTTAAGAAAGTCGACCTCGGATGTTATTAAAGGTACGATGAAAACGTTGTTCGGATTTTTAATTCTTCAACAAGGCTCTAACATTATCGTTAATGCATTAATTCCATTTAGTACGATGTTTACAGAAGCTTTTGGTTTAACAGGTATTGTTGCGGAAGATAATGCGATTGCTGCGGCTGTCCAAACGATACTTGGAAAAGAAACCGCGTTCATATTAATATTTTCGTTTTTAATTAATGTGTTAATTGCGCGGTTCACTAAGTTTAAATATATCTTTTTAACCGGTCATATGATGTTTTCCTTTGCAGCAACGATGGCCATTGTGTTTAGTCAAATGGGGCTTCCCAGTGTAATGACGATTGTGTTGGGATCGATTGTTCAAGGTATCGCAATGGTTGCCTTTCCCGCAATATCCCAATCTTCCGTCCGTAAGGTGATTGGAAATGATAGTGTGGCCTTTGGTTTCTGGGGAAGTTCTTGGATTTCTCTATCCGGATGGGTAGGAGGGAAATTTGGAAACAAAGATCAGTCTTCTGAAGATGTAAAAGTTCCAAAGTCCCTCGACTTTCTGAAAGATATGAGTATTTTAATGGGAATTATCATGGTATTGGTTTATACCATTACAGCTTTGTTTGTTGATGCTAGTGTGATAAATGAGATAACTGGAGGAGTTAACCGTTATCAGTTCGCCATTTTTACAGCATTAGAATTTGTAGTTGGTATTTTAATCTTATTAATGGGTGTTCGGATGTTCCTTGGGGAGATTGTACCTGCATTTAAAGGTATTGGCGAGAAAATTGTTCCTGGAGCAAAACCTGCACTTGATGTTCCAATCTTCTTTTCTTATGCACCCGTTGCCGTAACAATAGGATTCCTGTCAGCACTAGTTGGAGGCTTAATTGTTACATTCATGTCTAGCTTTTTACCAGTTGCAGTTTTACCTTCTGTTATAGGTCTTTTCTTTATGGGTGGTGCTGCAGGTGTATTCGGGAATGCTCGCGGCGGATTAAGAGGCTCTATCATTTCAGGATTTTTCCTAGGACTTACTTTCTCTTTATTAGTTGCTTTCGCTTACCCATTAGTAGGTTTATCTGAATATGGAGTAAGTGGACTATGGTTCGCCTCACCTGATGCCATTATTGTCATAATTCTAATTAAATTAGTAGGTTTATTATTCGGAGTGGCTTGGTAATTTTATTCCTCTAGCATGCATGATTTGCGGTAGGTAAATCATGCATGCAGTATTGGTTCCTCAATTAATTTTCAGACAACTAGAAGAAGGAGTGTTAGAAATGAGTAAAAAAATTAGAACAGTATTAGGAGATATTGCGAAAGATGAACTGGGATTTACTTATAGTCATGAACATTTATGGACAAATCCCCCAGCATCTCAAAAAGACCGTGACTTGGAATTGACAGACTATGAAGCGAGTGTTAGTGAATTATGGCGCTTTAAAAAGGCTGGCGGAAATGCTTTACTAGATGCGACTACATTGGATTATGGACGTGATGCTTCTAAACTGGTCAGAATGTCCAAAGAAACAGGAGTTCATGTGCTTGCTACTTCCGGATTCAATAAGCATATCTATTTTCCAAACTGGGTGGATGCTTTAACCGTTGATGAAATCACCCAAAAACTAGTGAGAGATGTAACGATCGGAATGGATGGAACAGAGGCAAAATCTGGTTTCTTAAAAGCTGGTTCCTGGAACCAATTAATTCATCCTTTAGAAGAAAAAGTTACCCGTGCTGTTGCTAGAGCACAGTTGCAAACTGGCGCACCAATCTGGTTGCACACAGAAGCCGGAACAATGGGGATGGAGATGCTTGATGTTTTAGAAGAGGAGGGAGTTGATTTATCATTAGTCGCTGTTGGTCATAGTGATCGAAATGCTGATCCTTACTATCACTTACAGTTAGCAAAAAGAGGTGCCTATGTACAATTTGATGGAGTAAGCAAGATTAAATATTATCCTGATAGTACACGCGTATCCTTGATCCGTAATATGATCGATAACGGTTTTGCAAATCAATTACTCATCTCTGCAGATATGGGACGTCAGGCTTACTTACACGCATACGGTGGTGGACCTGGATTTGAATATATTTTGAAAAAATTCATCCCAAGATTATTGGATGAAGGTATTGATAAAAAAGATATTGATACTATTTTTGTTGATAATCCAGCCAATTGGTTAGCTAGATTTTAATAGGAGGGCTGATAATGAATCGTAACTTAATTGCAATTATCCGCGGGGTTGATCCTGAAGATATTGTCCCTATTACAAAAGGATTGTTAGAATCGGGTATATCTTGGCTGGAAGTTTCTTTAAGTGATGAAGCAAAAGGCTTAGAGTGTATTCGTAAAATAAGTGATGCATTTGCTGATGAAGTCCAACTCGGAGTAGGAACCGTAATATCAGAACGTCAAGTGGATGCAGCATTGGAAGCTGGTGCAACATACATCATTACACCAGGTTGGGACCGCGAAATAGCGAAGTATGTACGCGCAAAAGATATTCTCCTATTCCCTGGTGTCTTCTCGCCGGGTGAGATTATGCAAGCAGCGAGTCTCGACATCGAAACGGTTAAAGTATTTCCAGCTATCGACTTGGGATTTGGATTCATTAAAAATGTTCGAGGTCCTTTTCCAAACATGAATTTTATGGCAGTCGGCGGGGTAACGAAAGAAAACATTCATGAGTTTAAAAATGCTGGCTACTCCTCTTTTGCTATTGGAAGCGATCTGGTACCAAGATGGGCGTCAAGAAAAGACGTAGAAAAAATCAAGGAAAACGCAAAAGCATTTGTTCAATTATTGGAAAAGGAGGCATAGTCATGGGATCAGCAAAAGAAATTATCAAAATGAATCGTGATGAGGTAGCTACAGCTATAGAAGAGTTCCCGGTTGCTATTCTTCCTTTAGGTGCAACGGAGCAGCATGGACACCACATGCCTTTGGGAGTCGATATATATTTAGCGGAAGCGATGTCCAGAAGATTATCGGAAAGAACTGGGGCATTGATGTTACCGGCTATGCCTTTTGGTTATTCTTGGGTATGGCGTGACATTCCAGGCACTGTTTCCATACAGCAGCACCATGTGGAAAGTATAATAAAAGATGTAGCGCATAGTGTCTCACGCTATGGTGTGAAACTGTTAGTCCTAGTTAATGGACATGACTCAAATAAAACAAGTATGAAATATGCCACGAGAGAGCTGATGGATGAATTGGATATGCCGGTTATCTATATGTTTTATCCAAATTTAGAACAGATCCGCAGCGAGATTTGTGAATCGCCGACATGGCATGGCATGGTCCACGCTTGTGAGTTTGAAACTTCCTTAATGCTGGCAGTAAAACCTGAATTGGTTAATATGGAAAAAGCGGTGAAAGAGTATCCTGAAAAACCAAGCTTATATGGGAAGTCAACTATTTCCTTAGGCGACTTGAGTAAGAGTGGTATATACGGGGATGCTACTCTCGCAACTAAGGAAAAAGGCGAAGAGATGCTTGAGAAATATTTAGATTTGATGGAGACTTTGGTAGCAGAGGCTTATGATGAAGTTAAATAAAGAGTAAAGAAGAACTGAGACGTAGATAGCTTCAAATAGAAAGATGAAAAAGTTCCGAGTGATAAGAAGTTTGCTTGGGGCTTTTTTTGTGTAATTATATCTGGGTGATTAGAGCACCTTTATTCGCTCGAGTGAATGGGTGGTATGAGTAAACATTTGATCTCCGCCTCCGATAAACGCAATTAAAAACGTGTGAGAATTTTAAAAAAGGGTAGTTGAAAAAGGGAACGAGAAACCTCTTTATTGGTGTAATTGAATAAGGAGGCAAGAACCGGCTGCATAATTCAGGAATTGGGTTTGTGAGGAGGAGCGCTTATGTTTCGATTAGATAAAGAAAATAGAGAAAGATATACGAAAAATATAATAAATGCTTTATATGAAAATGATAAAGAAGAATTTCGTGAAAGCTATTTAGAACTTCACCCATCCGATCAAGTAGATATTTTTATTTCGTTGGATAAAGAGGGACGGGAAAGAGTGTATATGTTTTTGGAGCCGAAAGAGTTTGCAGTTATCTTCTCTGGCTTGTATTTTATTCATCAGCAAGTTTGTATCGAAGAATTGTCGGATGAATATTCCTCGAAAATGTTAAATAATATGTTTACAGATGATACGGTAAATTTTTTGAAACGGATTAATCAAGAGGAAGCAAAGCATATTTTGGATAATATGGAAAAGGAAAAAGCAGAGAAAATCCAGGTGATTCTAGATTATGATTTGGAAACCGCTGGATCCGTGATGACCTATGAATATATCACCGCTTTTCCTGAAGAAACCGCAGAAAACGTGTTAGACAAAATAAGGAGAAAAGGCTCTGATGCTGAAATTGTTTACTATACGTATGTAATAAATAGGAAAGGCTATTTAATGGGAGTTGTCACTTTAAAAAAATTAATTATAGCTGACCCCAATGATGCGGTCAGAGATATTATGCATAAACATATTGTATCTATTCCGGCAGAAATGGGACAAGAAGATGTCGGGAAAATTGTTCAGAAATATGACTTATTGGCAGTTCCCGTCGTAACAGATCAAAATCATCTACTGGGAATTATTACAGTGGATGACGTTATGGATATAATTGAACTGCAAACGACTAAGAGCTTTGGTGAATTCTCGACGGTAAAAGATGCAACGGAAACAGATACGAGTGCTTTTACAGCAGCAAAAAAACGTGCTCCTTGGATCGTTTTTCTCATGTTTGCCGGTCTGATCACAAGTGGAGTTATTGGACAATTTGAAGAAACGTTGGAATCAGTTGTCGTCCTAGCAGCTTTTATGCCGATGTTGATGGATTCGGGAGGAAACGTGGGAACTCAATCATTAGCAGTTTCTGTTAGAGGACTTGCACTTGGAACTATAGACGTGGAAGATCTGTGGCGAATGATTAGAAAAGAATTTTCGACAGGTTTTTTAATCGGATTTATTTGTATGGTGCTCATTACTACCTTGATTCTCATTTTTTATGGGAACATCATGCTAGGGGTAGTTGTTGGACTATCCATTCTTATTACATTAAGCATATCAGCGGTTATTGGGTTAATTTTCCCATTAATTCTAAGTAAATTAAGATTTGATCCTGCTATTGCTTCAGGTCCATTTATAACAACGATTAATGATATTGTTGCATTATTGATTTACTTTTCAATAGCTACGACATTTATGAATTATTTATAAGACGAAACTTCATTCAGTGGGAGTTTTGACGCCGAGGATGTTAGTGTGCGACGTTGCGCAACGAATCGCGTTTTTAGTCGACGGCTCATTTCCCACTGAATTAGCTTTCGTGAATCACGTTGTTAGCTTCTGTTATTTTTCGCTTAAATAGATTTGATTGAAGTTTTACGGTCGATTGCACCGTGATAAAACGGTTAAAAAGAAAGCGATGGCTTGTGTGACTTTAACGAGGGAAATGACTGAAAAAAGTGCACTTAAATTTTGCTGTTAAATGTCACTAGTTAGTTATTGGAAGGTTATTTCATCTACGGCTAAGCAAAGTTGTAAAGCGAAGGACGTACAAGCATTACTTGACCCACCTAGAGGAAAATTGCAGACAACAAAAAGACGAAAAGAATCCCATTCTGATCCTTTTCGTCTTTTTTTCATTTATTTGTAGCAGAAAGCAGCAGCCTACATACTCACCCAATTATTCCTTATTGCAGCAAGCACGGCATGCATCTGATTTTTAACCTTCAATTTTTTCATGATGGAAGATACATGATTCTTCACTGTCCTATCCGAAATGTTAAGTTGGTTTGCGATTTCTTCATTTTGACAGCCATTAGACATCCTCGAAAAATACGTATGGATATATTTATGGCCTTTTAAAATGTCATGAATGGCTGATTTAAATTGGAAATGCAATATTGCCCAACCATTGTTCATCCCCTATTTATTCAATATTTCTATAGTTTAAATCGTTGCACCACATCATTCAGTTCCTCAGCAGTTTTTGCCAGCTGTTCGGAACTTCCCGCTATTTCCTCCATTGAGCTGCTGTTTGCTGCGTGGATGCAGCAGTTTCTTCAACCCCCGCAGCAGATTCTTCTGATATGGAAGCTATCTCCTCAATGGTTCCGTTCATTTCTTGGGTGTTTGTGGTAATGTCAGAAAGATTTTCCGTTATTTGCGTAATATGTTCAACTACATCTGTGGAGGCATCCTTTATACTTTGCAGTTTTTCTCTAGTTGTTTCGATTTGACTTGTGCCTGCTGTAACTTCTTAGTATCCTCCCTGGAGTGATTCCGTCACGATTTTTGACTCATTCTGGATAGCATCCTCGATAGATGTTACATCTAATACAGATACGGAGACTTGTTCAGCGAGCTTTCTCACTTCATCTGCAACAACAGCAAATCCTTTTCCATGTTCGCCAGCTCGTGCTGCTTCAATTGCAGCGTTTTATGCGAGTAAATTTGTTTGATCTGCAACGTCGTTAATAACAGTTACCAATTTTGAGATTTCTTTAGCTTGTACATCTAAATGCTGTATCTTTTGAACGCCGTCTTGAATGATTCGATCGATTTTTTCCATTTGTGCTACGGAGCTCTCCATCAGCTGATTTCCCTCATTTGTCAAATGCAGAACATGCTTCAAATGGCCATCGACGGCTTCTCCCTTTTCATTGGCCTTAATAACTTTCGTTGTAAAAGAATTCATTGCTGATGCCAAGTCAGTCACACTATTTGCCTCTGTTTCCGATCCGGTGGCCAATTCCTGCATCGTTGCAGAGACTTGCTCGGTTCCTGACATTACTTCATTCGCCGACTGGGCCAACTCTTCACTGTTGCTCGCAACGATGCTTGAGTATTGGAAATATTCTCTAGTACTTTTCTGAAATCGGATTGCAATAGATTGACTGAATCAACTAATACTCTTGTTTCATCGTTTGAATTAACTTTAATTGGCTCAAGGCTTAGATTCCTCTGCGCTAGCTCATCCATTCTTTCAGTGGCTAATAAAAGTGGCCTAGTTATGCGATTGACAAAGAACCAAGTCATCATAATTCCAACCAATATTGAAATAACACTCGTAATTAATATTGCCTTTAGTATTTCATTAGCTGACTCATTAAAGTCACTCATATATGTACCATTACTGCTTTGCGTTAGTTGGGTGGGATGGGCTGATTGTTGTTGTTTCAATTATGAAGTGGAGCTATTTTATTATGACTGGAAGCAAGGAAGAGCGAAACTACTAAAAAGTTATTTAAACTTGGCTCAAACTACTAATTTATATAAGTTTGAAATAAAGCTTTTTAATTTACAATAATGATTGATAAAAACAATTAAATGCGATAATCTGTTCGTATAGTATTTTTGATATCTAAATTATTAATTTTACCCAAAAGAATAAAGCAAAATTATGATAAACCCACTGATTTATGATTTGAACAACTGTTTATGCTTTTTTGTTTTCTTAAGGCTAACTAGCCAACAACTGAATCAGTTCATCCAATCGAATCAGGTATGACAAAGAAGGTCCCCGCCACTATTTGAATACTATATTATTTTTACCTTGGCTTGAGCTGCTTGATTAGGCTCTTGACGCCATATCACTTCTAAGTTCGACAGACGTGTATGAGCCGCTAATGGCAATATCACGCAAACAAGGTTAAGGCTGAAGAGAGTATTGCTATTTGGTCTAATGTTCTCTTCGGATAACGACGGGTCATCTTTATGGCAATAATTAGGCCAAAGTACGGCAAACGAAACTATTCTTAAAGTAATTATAGAAATATTATTCAAGGAAACGAGTGTTATTACATTGTTAGAAAATTCATTAATTTTATTGATTAGAGAACCATCCTTAGACGTAATTATAGCTTCTATAATATCAATTTTGTCAATATCATTTGTTATTATAAAAATATTTTTTAAAGTATTGAATAAAAAACCGTTTGAAAAGATGCTAACCCCTAAATATGAAGCTGTTTGGGAAGATTTTCTTGAGATTATTTTTACATCACTTATTTTTACTTTTGGATTGATGTCGGCCGGGTATAGCATAGGAGTAAGGTTCAACCCTCTTGGCAACGTATGGTTGATACTGTTATTACAGTTAGTGTGGATAATTATTATAGCGGTATGTTTTATTATAATGGCTATTATATCAATTCCTAAATTTAAGAGTTTAATAAAACAAGGCTATACATCTAAAAAAATCATTAAATGTAGCCTTTTATTGAGTTATGTAGGTATTTTTTTTACAGTTATAATAATAATGTCGTTTTATGTGAGTAATGCTCTAGAAGAAGATGTTTCTTTATACAATCAATTACCTGTTATGTTTTTCTTTGGAATAACTAATGTTATTTTGTTTACTATTAGTGTTGCAACAGTAAGGCTAATTAATCGTGCGCTACATTTATTTAATATGCAGAGAGAGATTTACAAAGTATCTAAAATCGATTCAAATCAGGTAAACAATTTATACTTTATTTATGCAATGAAGGAAGATATTCATATTTTAAGAGAAACTAAAGATTTAAATGACAATGACTTATCGGTAGTATTTGTTTATTATGTTAAGGAAGATATTCTTTTGAAATACCAAAAGCAATCAATAATTACTACTAAAAAAAGAGTAGAGGCAGTCAAATAATATCGCGGAGCAGTAGCACGAAAATAGACAATTCAAATGAAAAAATAGCTAATAATATATAGTATAAACATGTGAATAATTAAAAAACAATGTATTTATTAATCGAATAATGAAAGTTTGGCTGTTTAATCATTGGTAAAATGGTAATATGAACGAATGTTTGTGGTAGAATAGCGTATTTATAAACTTGAAAATAATAAAAACCTCTTGTAAAACGCTTACGAGTAATATATACTTTTACTAAATCGATTTACTAAACCGATTTAGTAAAGAGTTCTAGGAGAAGATAGATGAAGAAGACGACAATAGCGGATGTTGCAAAACATGCCAACGTATCAAAAAGTACAGTTTCTCAATATTTGAATCAGCGCTATGACTATATGGGGGAGCAAACGAAAAAACGAATTGAAAAAGCAATTGAGGAGTTGAACTATAGCCCTAACATTTTGGCAAGGGGATTAAAGCAAAAGTCTTCCACAACGATAGGGGTTATTGTAGCGAATATTTTACATGTGTTTTCTACTCAGGTTATCCGAGCAATTGAAGATTTTTGTAATGAAAAGGATTTCCACGTCATTGTTTGTAATGCAGACGATGACCCGGTTAAAGAAAAACGATATATTGAAATGCTTCGAGCAAAGCAGGTAGATGGCATCATCGCATTTCCTACTGGAGAAAACGTCGAATTATATAAAGGAATAATTGAGGGAAATTATCCAGTAGTATTTATGGATAGATTAATTCCTGAGATTCCCATTAATACAATTTTGCTGGATAATGAACAGGCAGCATTTTTAGCAGTTGATGAGTTTGTGAAAAAGGGACATGAACGCATAGGAGTGGTTTCTCCTCCGTTAACTCAAAAAGTTACACCAAGATTTGAACGGATTCAAGGATACAAAAAGGCCTTGGAGCACCATGGTATCCGGGTTGAGCCGACTTATATTTTAAGTGGAGAGATAGAGGAAATGCATAGAAAATTAAAAGAAATGATGTGTTTACCTATACCGCCAACTGCATTGCTTGCAATAAACGATCGTACGCTAATTGAAATATTAACATACACAAAAGAAGAGCAGCTGCGGATACCGGATGATTTGGCATTAATTAATGTCGATGATGTATCTTTTGCAAGTATTTATAATCCTGCACTGACAACAATAGCCCAACCGGCGTTTGAAATGGGAAAAAAAGCAGCAGAAGTTCTATTTGATTTGATGCATGACAAAAATTTATCTACCGACACGAAAGTATATCGTTTTAAACCTGAGTTAATTATAAGAGAATCTTGTTGAAGAAAGGTGATCAGCCGTGAAAAATATTATTAACACAGTTGCATTAGAAGTAAAGGAAGTATTAGAAAAAGTTGATTCCAATGAAGCAATCAGACTAGCAGAGGAAATCGAGCGTGTAAACCGGATATTTATAGCAGGGACGGGACGGTCTGGACTAATTGGCAAAGTAGTAGCTATGCGATTAATGCATAGCGGCTATCCGGTTTATGTTGTTGGGGAGACGATAACGCCAAGTATCGGTTCGGATGATTTACTGCTTATTATCTCGGGGTCGGGAAGTACCAGCTCACTTATAAATTATGCAAAAAGGGCGAAAGAGATAGAGGCAACAGTCGCATTAGTTACAACAAATAGAGATTCGAAGATAGGAAGTATAAGTGATTATCTTATTATAATTCCCGCAGCAACTAAGAAACGTTTGGAATCTGAACCAACTACAGCCCAACCGCTTGGAAATCAATTTGATCAGTCGGCGCACTTGCTGCTTGATGCAGTTGTTATATATCTTTTAAATAATAATCCAGATAGAAACAGCCATACAAGTTTGGAGCAAAAACATACAAATCTAGAATAATAGGGAGTGTCCATGAATGAATTTAATCGAACAAATTCAACAAAGTAAAATAGTAGCTGTCATTCGAAACGCAGATGAGAATAATATTGTTCCTATTCTTAATGCTTTACATGAAGGGGGCGTTCAATCAGTCGAGATCACTGCTGAAACTCCAAATGTTTTGCAAGTAATTGATACCGCTGTCAAACATGTGGGAGATAAAATAAATATTGGTGCCGGAACAGTGCTTGATCTGGAAACTGCAAGATCTGTCATTATGGCGGGAGCGAAGTTTATTGTATCTCCAACATTGAATATCGAAACGTTAAAGTTAACAAATCGCTATGGAATCTTAAACATACCCGGAGTCCTGACTCCAACAGAAATTGTGACTGCTTATGAAAGCGGTGCCCAAATGGTTAAAATTTTCCCGGCCAATGCATTCGGACCAAATTATGTAAAAAATATCCTTGGTCCATTACCGCATGTGAAGGCGATGGTTACTGGTGGAATTACGCTTGAGAACATAAATGAATACCTTTCTAAAGGAAGTATAGCTGTTGGAATAGGAAGCAATCTTGTAAACGCAAAGCAATTAAAGAAAGCTGAAGATTACGAACACTTAATACAAACAGCAAGAAAGTATGTAGAAAAGATAAACGAGCTAGAGGGATAAATACTAATATTAATAAGGAGGCTTATCACATGAAAAATTGTAACTATACTTTTATTCTGATCATTTTTATATCACTTGCTGTTCTATTGGCTGGTTGTAATACCAATGATATAGAAGTTGAGGATGATGGAAAAATAAAATTGATTACAGCACATAACCAGACGTCACCTGATAATCCCTACCAGGTCGGTTTACTGAAGTTTAAAGAGATAGTAGAGGAAAAATCTGATGGGAAAATAGAGGTAGAAGTGCATGCGGGTACAATTGGTACAGAAGAATCGCAGCTAATTGAGAAGCTGCAGCTTGGTGCAGCCGATCTTGTAGTCGTGTCGCCTGGTCTTATGACACAAACAGGAATTCGAGAAGTAGATATTTTTTCTGCTCCATATTTGTTTAATAGTTATGATCATTGGTTAAGAGCAGTTGATGGAGAAGTTGGGGAAGAAATGGCAGCAATTATCAATGAAAAATCCAATAATTCTTTTAAACTAATAGGCTATTGGTCAGCTGGGGTTAGACATTTCTACGGGAAAATTCCTTTGGAAACGGTGGATGATCTGAAGGGTCTTTCTCTAAGAACACAAACGTCTGGAGTTATATCTGATTTCTGGAAGGAAACTGGTGCAATCCCTTCATCTATATCATGGGGCGAATTGTATCAAGGTTTGCAACAGGATGTTGTTGACTCTTCAGAAAACGCTTACCCGTTTTTTGTGCAACAGGCACATCACACTACCTCTAATGGTAAGTATATAACGGAAACAGCTCATGATTACACGACCAGACTCGTCTTATTTAATGGAGAAAAATTTGATAATTTCCCAGAAGAATATCAAGAAATTATTTTAGACGCAGCTGAACAATCTGTAGTCGCAGAGCGTGAAGCAACGAATGCACAAGATATCGAATATAAAGAAAAAGCTATATCTGATGGAGCGATCATCAACGAGATTGATAGGGAGCAATTTATTGAAATTGCAAGGCCAATCCTGGATGAATTTGTAAAAGAGATTGAAGCTGAAGAATTATTGCAGAAGATAAGAGAATTAGAGTAAATAATTGAAGGAGGTCATATCATGAAGCGTTTCGTAAACATACTTGAAAAAGTACAAATCATTACTGGTGTTATATTTCTATGTATATTCTTTTTCATTATTATATTGCAAATAGTCACCAGACATTTGGGTGTATCTGTCATTTGGACAGAAGAGGTGGCGAACTATTCCTTTATTTGGGCAGTCTTTATGGGGGCTGCAGTAATGGTGAATCGTAGAGAACATTTTAATTTTGATTTCTTAATCCAAAAATTGCAAGGGAAAAAAAGAATGTCCTTAAGTGTATTTAATGATTTGGTTCTCATCGTTTTTAATATTTGTATATTTTTGCTAGGTTTGCAAGTTGTAACAGAGTTTTGGAATTATACTTGGGCAACAATACCAGAAATGAAGATGGGATATGTCTGGTTAGCTATCCCAATCATGGCAGGAACGATGATTATTTATTCAGTGTCCCATTTAATTAATCATGTCCAGGCAGTAAAAGTGAAGGGGGTAAGTGAATAATGGGATTTTTATTACTCGGCTTATTTATTATATTAATGATTGTTGGTGTTCCAATAGCATTTGTTATCGGGATAGTCGCTTTGTTAGGTATCTTTGGAATCCCTTACACACCTGAGGCTACCGTGCCAATGTCCATGGTTAATGGGCTGGATTCATTTGTTTTGCTTGCGGTTCCGTTGTTTATATTAGCTGCGAATTTAATGAACTCTGGTAAAATCTCAGAAAAACTTATCAACCTTGCTTTAGCAATTGTGGGACCAGTTCGCGGGGGACTGGCACATGCAAATATTCTTGTATCGATGATGTTTGCTGGTGTATCTGGTGCAGCACAAGCAGATACTGCCGGTGTTGGGAAAATACTGATTCCGAGTATGCTTCAAAAAGGATATGATAAGGAAACCTCTGTTGGGGTCACAGCAGCATCATCAACAGTTGGAGTCGTTATACCGCCAAGTATTCCAATGATCATCTTTGCAGGTCTAACGAATGCATCAATTGGAGCGTTGTTTCTTGGTGGAATTATACCTGGTATTTTAATTGGCTTAGGAATGATGGTTTTCGTCTACTTCATGGCAATTAAACGGGATTATCCTAGAGATGCGCGTGTTGAGTTTAGAAAGTTCATGAAGTTATTGATAGAGGCTATCCCAGCACTGCTAACTCCAATCATTATCATTGGGGGGATTATTACAGGCTTCTTTACTGCTACGGAAGCTGCTGCAGTAGCTTCCGTATATACACTACTTGTTTGTATGTTTTACTATAAAACGTTACACGTAAAAGACTTGCCAGGTATTTTAATGGATACCCTCGCACTGAGTTCTTTATCTTTATTTGCATTAGCTGCAGCAAGTGCGCTAGGAGAATTAATGAGTTATTATCAATTGGGATCGCTTGCGCAGGAGTTCTTTACGAATAATGTAGGAACAGAGTGGTTATTTATTATTATCGTGATTGCATTCTTCTTGTTTGTTGGAACGTTTATGGATGCAATTCCAGCAATGATTTTATTTGTCCCTGTCATTCTTCCGACAGCATTGCAGTTTGGAATTGATCCGGTTCATCTTGGGTTGATTGTCGTTATTACATTAGCGATTGGATTAATTACGCCACCTTATGGATTATGTTTATTACTTGCAGCAAAAATTGGAAATATGTCCATTGAGAGATCGTTTTTAGCAGTTATTCCATATATTGCAATAATTTTGATTGTGTTACTGTTTGTTGCATTCTTCCCGGAAATTGCATTTTTTATTCCAAAAGTGATTAACCCTGGATTATTTTAGCAATAGTTAATAGTTTATGAGGAGAGATAATAATGAAAAATAAACAGAAGCAGATGGCTGCTGAAGCTTCTATAGAATTTATAAAAGATGGGATGACAGTCGGACTGGGTTCTGGCTCCACCATCAACTTCATGCTTGAACAGCTTGCTGAACGTGTGAAAGAAGGCCTTAAAATTAACGGTATACCTTCTTCTTTAAAAACAGAACGATATGCGAAACGATTAGGAATCCCGTTGAGTGATTTTTCAACAACGACAAAGATTGATATAGCGATTGACGGGGCTGACGAAGTGGATCCAAACCTCCATCTCTTAAAAGGTGGTGGTGGATCACTTGTTAGGGAAAAAATTGTTGATCGAGCAGCTGATAAGCTTATTATTATTGTTGACTCATCAAAGGTTGTATCTAAATTAGGTGAATTCCCGCTCCCTGTTGAAGTACTGCCATTTGGGTTTGAGGTGACAACGGAGCAAATTTCAGCAGCTGGATGTGTCGCGGTTTTAAGGGAAAAGGATGGACAGCCATTCGTATCAGATAATGGAAATTATATCTTAGATTGTAAGTTTGACAGTATTGAAGACCCACAAGCACTGCATGAAAAATTAAAAAGCATTACAGGAGTTGTCGAAACTGGTTTATTTCCGCAAATGGCTCATAAAGTGATTGTTGCAAGAGAAGGAACGGTTGACATTTTACAAAGGTAAGTGTCAAGAGGAGGTAGCTGAAATGAATGACGTGATTACAATTGGTGAGGCTATGATTGCATTTAGCCCACAATCAACGGGACCAATGAAGTTCGTAAATATGTTTGAGAAAAAGGTGGGTGGAGCGGAGTTAAACCTAGCAATTGGTTGCTCGCGCTTAGGGCTGAAAGCAGGTTATATTAGTAGATTAGGTAATGATGAATTCGGTAAATATATTTATAATTTTGCCCGTGGTGAAGGGATAGATATGTCACAGGTTAAATTAGTGGATGGTTATCCTACATCGTTGAATTTTAAAGAAATTATGGAAGATGGAAATGTCAGGACATTTTATTATCGTGATAAATCTCCAACACTAGCAATGAAGCCTGAAGATTTGTATGAAGAATACTTTAAGACTGCGAAAATACTCCATATAACAGGTATTTATCCCGCAATTGGTAAAATTAATATCGATGTTATCTATAAAGCAATCGAATTAGCGAAGAAAAATAACTTGCTAATTTCTTTTGACCCAAATATAAGGCTTCGGATGTGGAGCAAGAAAGAGGCAAGTCAAGTGCTAGCTGAAATTCTTCCACATGTTGATATCTTGTTAGCTGGGGATGAAGAAATGGATATTATTATTGGTGAGAAGAATCCTAAAGCTATCATTGAAAAGACGAAAAAAATGGGAGTTACTTATATAGCTGTAAAGCAAGGTGAAAATGGCTCTGTCGGCTATTACAAGGGGGAAATTGTTGAAGCGCCACCTGTAAAATCTAACAAGGTTGTTGATACGGTAGGAGCTGGAGATGGTTTCAATGCAGGTGTGCTTTATGGAATTTTGAATAAGTGGCCACTTGAAAAAACATTGCATTTTGCCAATACGATTGGTTCGATGGTTGTTAGTGTTGTTGGCGATAATGAAGGATTGCCATATTATGAAGATGTTCAAGGGAAACTAGGTGAAATTGAACGTATCGAGCGATAGAAATGAGGTGCAATAATGAAGCTACAATTAGCATTAGACAGACTTACTGAACAAGAATGTTTTCATTTGATGGAAGAAGTAAAGGAACATATTGATATTATTGAGATAGGGACGGGTGTTATCAAAGAGTATGGCATGATGATTGTAAAAGAAATGCGAGAGCGTTATCCAGATAAGTTAATCCTTTCAGATATGAAAACTTGTGATGCAGGCAGGCATGAAGCGTACCAGGCTTTTAAAGCCGGTTCAGATATAATGACAGTTATGGCATTATCGTCTGACTTGACGATAAAAGAGGTGTTGCACACAGCTGAAGAGATGGGGACTCAGGTGATGGTTGATTTGCTCGAGGTACATTCAAAGGAACGAATTAAAGAACTTGAACAGCTAGGTGTAAGGCTTGTTAGCCTTCATATTGGGAAAGACAGACAAGCAGAAGGAGGTTTTACAACCGATTTGTTTTCTCTAGTAAAGGGATCACCGTTAGAAATAGCGGTGGCAGGTGGGATTAATTTGGAATCACTGCCTGAAATTATCGAAGAGAAACCAGATATCATCATTGTCGGAAGTGCGATAACAGCAGCAGATAATCCAAACCTTGTAGCTTCGGAAATGAAAAGGATAATCAATCAATATTAAAGTTTTATTATAAAGTAAAAATTTGGTTTCATTAATATTGAAAGAGAATGATGAAAAGAAGCTGATTGCTGGAGTTCTAAGTGCTTTAATATTTTATATAAAATTGTTGTAATTGCTTAAGAAAAACAGTTCTGGGACAGGTACTCGTCCAAGACTAATGAGACAGTCTACAAGGAACCTGTCCCTCCGTCCATTTTCCACATTAATTTCTCCACTATTTTAAAACAACTGTTTTAAGTGATTTCCCCAGCATTTTATTCAATATTTTATTATTTCATACCATAGTTGTTTATCATTAAATATTAAGAACTAAAGGAAAATATGTATTTAACAATTGGCATAAACTATAAATTCGCGGTACATTTTTTCAATAGCAATATAAAAAGGAACAAATGACGTGATACCCAAGCCATGTGTTGTTAACTCCTCTGTGGTTGTTACGTATATATTATAAGGCGACATTTGTGCAAGTTTGTTATTTTGAAGATTGGTAATGGTGATAACCGTTACCCCCTTTGCGTTGAGTTGTTTAGTTTTGGATGCGATTTCAGGTGTGTCCCCTGATAAAGAAATCGTAATGACAACATCTGAGGCATTCATACCACGGTACATTGCATCAAATTCTACTTGATCATGTATAAGGATAAGATATGTCTGAATTATGGAAAACATACGCTGACATTCAGCTGCGCAAAACTGTTGAGCCGTTCCAGTTCCATGTATAAAAATACGATTAGCATTTAAAAGTATTTCACTAATACTTCGAAAATCGACTGTATTTAAATTTTTAAATGTTTGTAATATATCAGAATGGAGTGTTTCGCTTAAATTTCCAGTATGATATTCAGATTGGCTCTCCCATTTTAAAAATGTTTTAAATTCACTAAATCCGTTAAAATCTAACTTTTTGGCAAGCCTATGAATAGATGAACGAGAAACAAAACAAATATCTGCCAACTCATTGATACTGAGATTATAGCATTTATCCTTATTACTTAATACATACTGAAGGACGGACAAATCATTTTCATTCAGTTTTTCATAATTCTTATTAATAAGCATTACTAGTTTCATTGAGTTCTCCTACCTTATCATTAGAATTACTTCCATTATAGCATTTCATATTTACACTGGGAAAATTCCCACTTTTTGAATGCGCTCTCATACTTATCATTTCCTTCCCTAATGGCTCTAATCCTATTGAATCGGCCCATTGCCAACACTATACTAAATGTATCAATGAAAAATGATAGAATATTTTTCGTTGACATCCATCACATTGAAGGAGGCATACGATTGTAGAAAGCCAATGAAAAGTTATTCTTTCTAATCAGAAAATGTTTATCAACAGATCTACATGGGGGTGTAAATTATGAAGGCGGTTCGAAGATTTGGAAGCGCAATGATTGTGCCAGTTCTCTTGTTTCCATTCTTTGGTATTATTGTAGGTTTAGCTACCCTTTTCAAAAACGAAGCTGTCATGGGAGAATTAGCAAACCCTGATGGGCTTTGGTACCAAATATGGTCATTGATTGAAAATGGCGGTTGGACAGTCTTCAATCAAATGGAGCTGGTTTTTGTAATCGGTTTACCGATATCTTTAGCCAAAAAAGCACCTGGTCGAGCGGTCTTAGCAGCAGTAATGGGCTACCTAACATTTAACTACTTCATTAACGGTATTTTAGATATTTGGGGGCCAGCGTTTGGTGTTAATTTTGCAGCTGAGGCTGGTGGAACCAGTGGATTAAAAGAAATTGCAGGAATTAAAACATTAGACACTAATATAATTGGTGCTATCTTTATTTCCGCTATCGTCATTTGGCTTCATAATCGTTACTATGACAAAAAGTTACCAGAGGCTGTAGGTATTTTCCAAGGTACTCCTTTTGTAGTAATGATATCATTTGCAATTATGGCACCGTTAGCATTTTTTACAAGTTGGTTATGGCCAATGGTACAAGATGGTATTGCTTCTTTGCAGGGATTTTTGGTTTCATCTAAGTATATAGGTGTGTGGCTATTTCATTTTTTGGAACGTATTTTAATTCCTACAGGACTACATCACTTTATTTATACCCCGTTTGAATACGGCCCAGCAGTCATAGATGGAGGAGCAAAACCATATTGGATTACTCACTTAACAGAGTATTCTCAGACAACCGAGTCCCTAAGAGACATTTATCCAGGCGGTGGATTCTTACTACAAGGAAATATTAAAATGTTCGCTTCCATAGGTATTGCTTATGCGATGTATCACACAGCAAAACCAGATCAACGTAAAAAAGTAGGTGCATTACTGCTTGCGGCCACATTAACTGCTGTATTTGCAGGAATTACAGAACCACTTGAATTTACTTTCTTATTCATTGCACCATACCTATTTGCAATTCATGCTTTATTAGGTGCAACAATGGTTACAATAATGTATGCTTTCGGACTCGTAAGCGGTAACATGGGAGGTGGTCTCATTGAAATTGCTGCAACTAACTGGGTTCCGTTAATGGGTAATCATTGGGGTGTATATCTCACTCAAATTATCATCGGAATAATATTCATTTTCATATATTACTTTACGTTCAGGTTCTTAATACTAAAATTTGATATCCCAATGCCTGGACGAGATGATAAAAATGAAACAACTCTTTATACAAAAGAAGATTATAAAAACAAAAAAACAGGGGAAGCATCTGGTGAGCAAGATGATTCTGTAAATAATGATTATGCGACCAAAGCAGATGTTTTTTTAGAAGGACTAGGTGGTGTAGCTAATATTGTAGACATCACAAACTGCGCAACGCGTTTAAGGGTCACTGTAAATGATGAAAGTATAGTTAAAGAAGATGCTTACTTCAAAGAGCTTGGTGATGCTCACGGTGTGATAAGAAATAAAAAAAGCATTCAAATTATTGTTGGATTATCCGTTCCGCAGGTCCGTGATTCAATCGATCAAATACTAAATAAGAATCAGTAAAATTTTAAGGAGGAAATAAAAATGAGGAAATTTTCTATTACAATTGCTGGTGGAGGTAGTACATTTACTCCAGGTATTATGTTAATGCTTTTAGAAAACCTTGATCGTTTCCCAATTAAAGAAGTGAAACTTTATGATAACGATAAAGAAAGACAAGCAATAATTGCTGGGGCTTGTAAAGTATTACTAAAAGAAAAAGCACCTGAAATAAATTTTGTTGAAACTACTAATCCTGAAATAGCTTTTACTGGCATAGATTTTGTTATGGCACATATCAGAGCCGGAAAATACGTAATGCGTGAACAAGATGAAAAAATACCTTTAAGACATGGGGTAGTTGGACAAGAAACCTGCGGACCAGGTGGTATTGCATATGGAATGCGTTCAATTGGTCCAGTCATTGAACTTGTTGACTATATGGAAAAGTATTCACCTGATGCGTGGTTCTTAAACTATTCGAATCCAGCTGCAATTGTCGCAGAAGCAACGCGAAGATTACGTCCAAACTCAAAAATATTAAATATTTGCGACATGCCGATTGGAATTGAAGAATTAATGGCATCTTCCATTGGTTTATCTTCTAGAAAAGAATTGGATGTAAAATATTATGGTCTAAACCACTTCGGTTGGTGGTTTGATATTAGAGATAAAGAAGGAAATGATCTGTTACCCGAAATTCGAGAGCATGTATCTAAGCATGGCTATGTAACAACCGATAAAAGTAAACAACATTCCGAGGCAAGCTGGAATAGCACATTTGCCAAAGCGAAAGATGTCCAAGCACTTGATCCTGAGACAGTTCCAAATACCTATTTAAAATATTACTTCTATGCAGATGATGAGGTTGCTCACTCTAACAAAGAGTATACAAGAGCTAATGAGGTAATGGATGGTCGCGAAAAATTTGTGTTCGGTGAATGTCAAAAGATTATTGACAATCAAACTGCTAAAGATACAGAACTTGAAATTGATGAACACGCTTCGTTTATCGTTGACTTAGCACGTGCCATAGCTTATAACACGAAAGAACGTATGCTTCTAATCGTTGAAAACAACGGTGCTATCAATAACTTTGATTCTACAGGGATGGTAGAAGTACCTTGTGTTGTAGGAAGTCAAGGTCCCGAACCATTAACAATGGGAAATATCCCTCGTTTTCAAAAGGGATTGATGGAACAACAAGTAGCAGTTGAAAAGCTTGTTGTAGAAGCTTGGATAGAGAACTCATATCAAAAACTATGGCAAGCATTGACACTTTCAAAAATTGTTCCTAATGCTAGAGTGGCAAAAGAACTGCTAGATGATCTATATGAAGCTAACAAGGAGTTCTGGCCCGAATTATCTTAAGTGTACCATTACAAATGTGATAAAAGAGTAAGTTTAAAAAATCGAAGAGAGGTATTAATTAATGTAGGTGAATCTACCTCTCTTCATATTTCTAATATTTTATTAGCTGTAGTTTATCCAGTAAAGGAGCGGGGAGAGGAATCTAACAGCTCATCATACAGTTGATTAGACTTTTCAATCAGCTGATCACTATATCTTTCAACGGATTTCCGCCACACAAAGGTGAACTTATTTGCGTTCGCTTCGATTTTTGTACCATCAATAAAAATGGCTTCCTCATCAATCAATTCCTTTTCCACGAGCTGATTTCGGAACTGGACAAAGCATTCACGTAGTATGTTTTCAATGAGTGGATTAGAACGGAAACGATTGATGGTCCGATAGCTAGGTTCATGTCCTTGAGCCAACCACATCATGCGGATACTATCCTGTAATAAGGCTTCTATTTTACGACCAGAAAACACGGATTGTGTATACCCACACAAAATGATTTTCAACATCATACGAGGATGGTACGCAGGACGACCGGTTTGTCGTATGAAGTCCTCGAAAGCCTCTTCCGGAATACTCTCAACAAGATCATGGATCGCAAAGGCAATATCATTTTCCTTCAACTTAATTTCTAAATCTAGCGGCAAAACTACTTGGTTCATGTTATAATATGTAAACATAAGGGCACCTCCAAAATTATTGTTTGGTCACTTTAATTTTATCAAAAGGTGCCCTTTTTGTTTACAAAAATAGCGACAAAAAAGGCGTGGGATCCACACTTTTTAGCGTAGATCCCACGCCTTAATTTTTTGTTTACTGGAGTTTTGTCCCAGCCTCAATATAAAACACAAAGGTTCGAAAATCTACCATGTTAGAATAACATTTCTACAGTTAGAGCGAATTTTATAGGGCATATACATTTACCTTTTACATTATAATTAAAAGTACTAAAGGTTTAAACTTCGATCGAAATTGAAATAGTTGAATGGAACTGTTATTATTCTCATTGTGTCTATTATTTTATGCTCGAATAGTGAAAATATAATAGAAACCTAGTTGCGATAGGAGTATTGAAGAAGAGTAATAAAGTATCATAGATTAATTATTGTAGTTAATCTTCACTTAGGAAGGACTCCGTTAGGTTATAATTTTCACAATATTTTTTTGCATGTAGGAGGTAAATTTTGTATGGCAAAACAAAAAAAGGGGATTATTCTGCGCTCTTTGGATAAAATTGAATCGGCTGGAAATAAATTGCCGCACCCAGCTACCTTATTTGCAATTTTAGCACTCTCTGTTATTTTACTATCTGCAGCGTTACAACCGCTGGGGATTAGTGTAGAGCATCCCGGAGAAGAAGGGACAATTGTAGAAATTAAAAATCTATTGAGCGCAGAAGGAATTCAATACATATTCACGAGTATGACCGATAACTTTATTGGTTTTGCGCCCTTAGGTGTTGTCCTTTTAACAATGCTTGGGATAGGGGTGGCTGAACGGACTGGACTGATCAGTGCATTACTAAGAGGGTTCGTTTTATCCATACCTAATCGATTTATTACGTTAGGATTGGTTACAGCAGGTATTATGTCTAGTGTGGCATCGGATGCGGGATATGTTGTATTGCCACCACTAGGGGCATTGATTTTTGCAGCACTTGGCAGGCACCCGTTAGCAGGGCTCGCAGCGGCATTTGCTGGAGTATCTGGAGGGTTTAGTGCCAACTTATTACTATCGGGTACAGATGCCATGCTTGGAGAGATGACAATTGCAGCCGCAGCGATTATCGATCCTGCCTATGCAGCAAATATGAATATCGCAATGAACTGGTTGTTTATTGCCGTTTCCGTATTTGTATTAGCAGTGATCGGTACTTGGGTAACAGAGAAAATTGTAGAACCCCGTCTTGGCTCTTATAAAGGCGAATATAAAGAGGAGCTCGAAGGTCTTGAAGCAACAGAGAAAAAAGGTCTTATCTGGGCTGGTGTAGCAACAATTATTGGTGTTGTACTTGCATTATTGCTCGTCTTACCAAAAGGCGCGCCATTGCGTGGGACAGAAGGTGATGCAATGGCTCAAATTGTTCAGTCTCCATTTATGAGTTCATTAGTACCAATTATCGCGATTATATTCTTTATTCCTGGTCTTGTTTATGGAATAGTCACGAAATCGATCCGCAGTGATAAAGATGTAGCAGCCCAAATGTCGGATACGATGGCTTCCATGGGAACATTCATTGTGTTGGCTTTTACGGCAGGACAGTTTGTCGCATACTTTAATGAAACGAATATGGGCTTAGTATTAGGTGTATATGGTGCGGAATTATTAACGAGTGTGAAGTTAACTGGTATTCCATTAATCTTACTATTCATCTTGATTACAGCATTTATTAACTTATTTATAGGAAGCGCTTCAGCAAAATGGGCGATGATGGCGCCGGTATTTGTGCCGATTATGATGCAGCTTGGATATTCTCCGGAGTTGACTCAAATGGCTTATCGGATTGCGGATTCTTCCACAAATATTATTTCGCCATTAATGACCTATTTTGCAATCATTATTGCGTTCGCACAGAAATATGATAAGAAAATGGGTATTGGTACCTTGATTTCTACGATGGTTCCGTATTCTATGTTCTTCCTAATAGGTTGGACACTTATGTTAATAATCTGGATGCTGCTTGGTATCCCTCTAGGACCAGGTGGACCATTAATTTATCAACCATAAACTAATAATAGCAAGAAGTGGGGATTCTTCAGATCATCTCTGAAGGACCCGCTTTTTTGCTTATTGGAACTGGGAGCGGAACATTTGAAAAAAGAGGGGGAGCTAACTATAGTGATACAACATGTAACTTAATATCCTCCATTTTATAACGATAGGTGCGACATCCAGACATTAAATGTTTAATTTCCAAATGCGTGGTCTAATTCCACCGTTTTTAGAGGGTACCCGCTTTTAGTCTTATCATTTGATGTCCATACTGAGGGGGACGAGGTGAATAGTATGGACGGATATAAGAAGAATAGTCACGCAGTTTACGATATCAAGTACCATGTTATCTGGGTAACAAAATATAGATATAAGGTGTTAAGCGGTCAAATCGCATATAGAACCAGAGAATTAATTAGACAAGGTTGTGAAACAAGAGGTATAACAATCTTGCAAGGAAGTGTTGGTAAAGACCATATTCATTTATTGATATTGTGTCCGCCAAGTCTTGCCCCAAGTAAAATAATGCAATATCTAAAAGGAAGATCCTCGAGACTTCTGCAAGATCAATTTCCAAATTTGAAAATGAAATATTGGGATCAGCATTTATGGGCAAGAGATTATTTCTGTGCAACCGTTGGAAATGTAGATGAAAAAACGATTAGAAATTAAATCGCAAATCAATTTAGTGAAGAAAAGAACGACAGATTTAGGATTGAAGATTGAGTTCAGTCAAATTTGAAATGTACTTAAGCATAAGGACTTTGAGTAGAACTTAAGCCTGAAGAAAGGCTTTAGTCGTTTAAATCACGGTGCCATTACGAATCTGCTTAATGACACAGTGGTGGAAGTTAACTGTATGGTTACGAAGCAAGGACCTGTGCCGCTGACAGTTGGAGAGCTTCCCCGCGCTGTAAATAGTTTAGTACAGCAAATAAGCACCCATTCACAATCGCCCACAATTTGCATATTTGCTATACTACTATTAAACGACCAAACTTTAGCCAAAGGGGAGTACAACATGGCAAGTAAATTATTAACGAGGATACACAATCAGTTTAATCAATTTTCTAAAACAGAGAAGCGGATTTCTACCTATATACTAAATCATGCGGAGCTAATTCCGAATATGACGACGAAGGAATTAGCGCTAAAAGCAGATGTAAGTGAAGCGAGCGTAATTCGGTTTGCGAAGACAATTGGGATTGGTAGTTTTAAAACATTTAAAATTGCTTTAGCTCAGGAATTAGCGGTAAAAGAAGAGTATATTACGGATTTTACAATTTTACAGAAAAAGGATTCGCCCCATGAAATGTTTCAAAAGGTTGTTCATGTGAATAAAAATGCGATTGAGACTACGAAAGAGTCTTTAAATAAAAAAGATTTAGAGGAAGCAGTTCATGTATTGAAAAATGCTAGAAAGATTGTATTTTATGGTATTGGCGGCTCTTCCATTGCTGCGATAGATGCGCTATACAAATTTACCAAGCTAGGTTTTCAGGTCGAGTTTAATTCAGATTTTCATTATATGCTCTCAAGAGTTCCCCATTTAAATGAAAAAGATGTTTTTGTTGCGATTAGTATGTCAGGAAAAACAAAGGAAGTCCTTGATTTATCTCGAATAGCTCAAAAAAAAGGTACGAAGGTCATCGCGATTACAAATATAAATAAATCACCACTTTATAAAGAGGCAGATATTCGATTAGCAACACCGAATGTGGAAGAAGATTTTCGTATTGGTAGTATCACATCAAGGATGACGCAATTGACGATTGTAGATACACTCTATATTTGTATCTTTAATATGGTTGGCGAGCATGTGTTAGAGGAATTCCAAGAAGCAAGAGATTATGTCGTTAAATTAAGAAGGTAGTTTTTTGGATATTAATGAAATTAAATTTCATTAATATCAATATGTGCCGTTGACTTTTAATTTCACGGTAGGTACAATAAAGGTAATAGTTAGTAAAGGAGTGGTGTTATGCTCGATAAATTAACGACTGAAGCGAGAAATCCACATACAATAAATTTGGATGAAATGTCTACACTGGACATCTTACGTATTATGAATCAAGAAGATAAAAGCGCTTTACAAGCGGTAGAGGAAGAATTACCAAATATTGAGAAGGCAGTTAAATTAACAATTAAGTCATTTAAGAATAATGGAAGACTCATTTATGTAGGTGCTGGTACGAGTGGTAGGTTAGGGGTCTTAGATGCTGTGGAATGTGTGCCAACATTTGGTACGGAACCAGAGATGGTACAGGGAATTATGGCAGGTGGGATGAAGGCGCTCTATCAAGCGGCTGAGGGGGTAGAGGACGACCGAGCGCTAGGGGCGAATGATTTAAAGAACATCCAGCTGTCAGAAAATGATACGGTAATTGGGATTGCTGCGAGTGGACGTACGCCCTACGTCATTGGGGCATTAGAATATGCAAATTTGAAAAATGCCAGTACGGTGAGTATTTCCTGCAATAAGGATGCAGCAATGAGTGCTTATGGTTCCGTTGCCATTGAATTAGCGACTGGGGCAGAGGTGTTAACTGGTTCTACTAGATTAAAAGCGGGGACAGCTCAGAAAATGGTGTTAAATATGATATCCACTGCAGCGATGGTAGGAATTGGGAAGGTTTATCAGAATTTTATGGTAGATCTTAAGCCGACAAATGAAAAATTACTTGAAAGATCAAAACGCAATATTATGGAGATTACTGGGGTTGACTTTGAAACTGCGAATACCTATTTTGAAAAGTCAAAGCATCAAGTGAAAGTCGCTATTATTATGATTTTACTGCAATGTTCGTTTGAAGAGGCGGTCAGTAGACTGGAGCATTCGGATGGTTTTGTTCGTCGGGCTTTAGCTAAGTAAATAGGAGGGGTCCATATGAGGAAAGAGGAGAAAATTGCAAAAGATGTCTTACAAGATATCGGTGGCAAGGACAACGTTCAACGTATTGCTCACTGTATGACGCGGTTACGCTTGTCCATTAAAGACAATTCGAAAGTCAACCTAGAGAATCTAAAAAATATTGATGGTGTAATGGGCGTCATCAATGACGACACCCTACAAATTGTTATTGGACCAGGGACAGTGAATAAAGTTGCGGCAGAGATGAGTCAAATCACAGGTTTGGCCATTGGGGAAGATGCAGGACCTGATGAAGATGATTTAACCTTTGAAGAAAAAGCTGCACTTGATAGGCAGAGGATTAAATCAAAAAATAGAACACCTTTTAAAAACTTTTTACGTAAAATTGGAAATATATTTATACCATTAATACCGGGGCTTGTTGCATCTGGGATTATTAACGGACTCGCTAACTTTGCAGTAAACGCAGGTGTAGACCGAGAGCAAACATGGATGCAAATTTTACTCCTGTTTGGAAGCGTTGTCTTTGCGTCACTTGGAATCTTAGTTGGTTGGAATACGGCAAAGGAATTTGGTGGAACGCCAGTAATGGGGGCGATTGCAGGAATGATATTGTTTAGCCCATTACTTGCAGACATCACGATTTATGGGGAAGAGTTAATACCGGGTAGGGGTGGTTTGTTTGGCGTAATTTTTGCAGCATGGTTAATGACGTTTGTTGAGAAAAATGTACGAAAGGTCATGCCAAACGCTGTTGATATTATCTTTACCCCTTTAATTACGTTACTCGTTGTTGGATTCGCATCATTATATGCGATTGCGCCAGTTGCGGGCTTGTTGTCAGATGGAATCACCATTGGACTTACTTCTTTAATTGATACAGGAGGAGCCATTGCGGGTGCAATACTAGCCGGATTCTTCCTGCCATTAGTTATGGTTGGATTGCATCATGGTTTAACCCCAATCCATCTGGAATTAATCAACGTTTATGGAGAAACAGCATTACTTACAATTTTGGCGATGGGTGGAGCTGGACAAGTTGGTGCAGCATTAGCAATCTATGCGAAAACAAAGAACAAACGCTTACGGAATATTATTAAAGGGAGTGCACCCGTTGGATTCCTGGGGATTGGTGAACCGTTAATGTACGGAGTAACCCTACCATTAGGTAGACCATTCCTGACAGCTTGTATGGGTGCAGCGGTTGGAGGAGCTTTCCAAGCTGTTATGAGTACGGCGTCTTCTGGAATTGGTGTTTCAGGTTTGTCTTTAATTCCTTTAATCACAAATGGACAATATCTCACGTATTTCCTAGGTTTAGTCATCTCGTATGCGTTTGGCTTTCTATTCACATATACATTTGGCTTCAAGGAAAGCATGGCAGACAATATTTAATGAACTTTAAATGGGTTGGAGGTTGATTCATGACCTCCTTCTCTTTAATTATAGGTAATCGGAGGTATAACGATGCTAGGAATTTCTATTTATCTAGGAAGTGAACCAATCGCTAAGCAAATCCCCTATATTCGTAATATGCGAGAAATGGGATTTGAATCCATTTTCACGTCGCTCCACATTCCAGAGGAAAATCAAACAATTTATAAGGAACAGCTCCGGGCACTTGGAAAAGTAGCTACAGAGCTGGAGATGGAGTTGATGGCGGATATCTCTCCCCACTCACTCGAAATACTTGAAATTGACTGGGAAACTGCAGATAATCTACTAAGCTGGGGGCTAACAGGTTTAAGAATTGATTATGGTGTAGATGAACAGACGATTATTGATTTATCTCATAAAATGCGCATTGCTTTGAATGCGAGTACGATTACGAAAAATGAATTAAACCGAATGAAAGAAATGGGTCTTAACGTCGCTGCAGTTGAGGCATGGCATAACTATTACCCGCGACCAGAAACAGGGCTTGGATTCAGTGATTTTATTCAAAAAAATAATGAATTGAAAGAAGCTGGTATAACCGTAATGGCTTTTATCCCGGGTGATGCTAAATTAAGAGGCCCTCTTTTTGAAAAGTTACCTACATTAGAACAGCATCGAACGGTGTCTCCATTCGCCGCCTTTTTAGATTTAGAAAAAGTAGGAGATGTCGATAAAATTATGGTCGGTGATGTGACGATTAGTGATGCATCATGTGAACAATTTCGTGCTTATGATCAAGGTGAGATCGTCGTCCGTGCGATTGCTAGCGAGGAAGTAGATAAAGAATTATTGGAAAAAGCAGCGGAACCTTTTACAAATAGAGCTGATCCGGCAAGGGATCTTGTTCGCTCCGTTGAGTCGAGAAGTTACGCACAGTATGGGGATATTGGTGTTCATCCACAGAACACAGTGGAGCGCCCGATTGGTTCCATTACGATTGATAATGAAAGATATATGCGCTATCAGGGGGAAATCCAGATAACATTAACAGATCTACCAGCAGATGAGCGTGTAAATGTATTGGGGAAAGTAATTGAGGCGGATGTACCAATTCTTCGTTGGTTAAAAGAGAATCAGAAATTTCGAATTGTATGGGTGTGAGTAGAACATGGTTACGAGAAGTTCACTATGATTAGTTACGATACGGGATATTGTAAAAATAACCTCTGAAAATCTAGCTAAACAAAACGGGGTGTATGATCGTAAGGGCAGTTTTACGCAAGGAAAGGATGCAGATATTTTGCCTGTTGATAATAAATTAACGATTAAGTATACTATTTGTCTTGATGATATTGCGTTTAAAGGAGAGTAATGTAAAAATGAACATCACAAAAGTGAAAGATTATGAGGAAATGAGTTCTAGAGCTGCGGAGTACCTTCTTAAAAAAATTGTTAAGCTGAAGAAACCTGTCATCGGGCTTGCGACAGGTTCCACCCCAGAAGGATTGTACAAACACTTGATTGAGAAAAAAGAAGAGATATCTTTTAAAAATGTGACAACCTTTAATTTAGATGAATATGTTGGTTTGGGCAAGAATGATCCGAATAGTTATCATTTTTATATGAATGATAAATTATTTAACCATATTGATATAAAAAAGGAAAATACTCATTTACCGAATGGTACTGCGAAAGACTTAAAACAGGAATGCCGAGATTACGAGGATGCCATACGTGAAGTTGGCTTTGTAGATGTTCAAATTTTAGGCATTGGTGTAAATGGTCACATTGGATTCAATGAACCGGGAACTCCATTTACAAGTAGAACCCATGTGGTAAATTTGGATGAATCGACACGAAATGCAAATGTTAGATTCTTTCAATCCATAGAAGAAGTTCCAAGACAGGCAATAACGATGGGAATAGAAACGATTATGGAAAGTAAAGAAATATTACTGCTTATTTCCGGTAAAGAAAAAGCACATTCTTTAGCTAGGTTAATGAAAGGGCCAGTTGATGAGCAGTTTCCGGCATCTATCTTACACAAACATGCTCATGTAGAGATAATTGCAGATGAAGCTGCATTATCTGGGGTGGAAAATATTTACTTTGAATAGTATAAAGGGATTATTGAAATGAAAAAGGATGTTATTGAAAAGATAGTAGAAGATGTTGAAAATAATGTCGCCCCAGAAAAGAATAAATGAAAAGCTCAAAGAAACGCAAGATCTTATCAAGAAGTCCGATGAAATACTTCATGAAATGGATTTAAAGAAAGCAGGGGCATTTAAAGCAGAAAAAGATGACTAGTTTTGAAATATAACTTCGTTAGCCTGTTACTTAGGAACATTTGAATAAGCCTCCAAAAAGACAAGACCAGCATTTTTAATGAATTAATGGTCATGTCTTTTCGCATGTGGTCTGATACAAGGATAGCGTCTGTTAGTATATATGATGAAAGGTACTTTAAATAGATTAGCAACAGGGACATTAAGTTGGATGTTTTTGCCTGATTCATGAATTGTAATACATTACTTCCAATACA
Organism: Oceanobacillus sp. AG; assembly: GCF_009746545.1. Classification (NCBI taxonomy): domain Bacteria; kingdom Bacillati; phylum Bacillota; class Bacilli; order Caryophanales; family Bacillaceae; genus Oceanobacillus; species Oceanobacillus sp. AG. Next base: position 116,595 of record NZ_WOWT01000004.1, on the reverse strand, counting down.
GGGTGTGACCGAGTATTGATTTTATCAATAGTTATCAGCCCATTATTTCAACCCACACTCCCATCACAGGGAGTGACGACTCAAACTAGAAGAAGAAAAACCTACAGTAATTATTTCAATCCACACTCCATACAGGGAGTGACTTTCAATCAAGCACTGATAAAGTCCTTCTGTTGTTATTTCAATCCACACTCCCAATCCAGGGAGTGACAGCGAGATATTGACAAAAACATCTCTTACTATATATTGTATCGTATCATCTTCACTATCTATAAAACAAGTTAATAACAGAAAATATCCATGTTAATAGAAAGTTTTATGCGCGAGTCTTCTAATTTCAGTATCTACCATGCTAGAATAACATTTCTACGGTTAGGGCAAACATTATAATTAAAAATACTGAATATTTATTCGGTATTTAAGAATTTTCTAAGGTGTTCGTGTTATACTTAGATTAAGGAGATGATGTAAATGACAAATTTTCATGAACAATCATCATTAGATCGTCATGTAACGCAAACATTGGAGAATATTAATACCTTTATTGACGGTGAAGGTTTAAAAAGAAAGCGACTTGAAAAGAGGCTGGGGATGTCTGAATCAAATTTCTCTGATTATTTAAATGGGAAACGATCCAATATTCTTGACTTTTCTGTGAAATTAGCCGAAGTTTTAGGACTTGACTAGATTTGATTATCAACCAGTGGAATCAGATACCAGATCAACTGTATTCTCATCAGGTGCCTTATCAAAGGAAGGCGAAGAAGGATTACACCAACTACTCCGTGTTTGTGAAATGATTGAAACGTATAACATGGAGGATAGGCCAAATGCCTTAACTTGCATTTAGTGATTTATCAAAAGTTTTGGAAGAAAATAGAGAAATTGGTTCGGAAATTCGTATGACGGTAAATTATTATTTACAAAACTATCATCCAAAAGGTTGGAACCTGATAGATAGAGCTAAAAAATATATAGATCAGAATCATTATTTAATTGAAGCACCTATACAGGATTTGACTTTTGTTAGTTGTCGCTATATTGTCTTTTCACCAAAAAAACAACCACCCATAGCCTAGCAAGCAATTAGTGTGGTTATTTTTCGTATGTGAGCCTGCCCCCCTTGAAGGGCTATGGCACTAAACCGTTGGCGTTGTCGTGTCAAACAGTTTTTATTATATTATCACTTTCTATATATATTATACCCCATTTTTGCATAAAAGAAAACCAATGTAGAAAATGGCTGGCTTGAACCATTTTGGCCACAGTGTGTTTTTTAACCGATATAATCAGCCGTTAGTCTATAAATATAATCTAACAGCTGATTTAGTGACTATGTAACTATTTGAATAGTCATTCGAAGGAAAGGGGATGTAGTGACTGTCCTTGGCCTCAATTTACAGCGCAAAGAAGCTTTTGCAAAAGAGGAACTCGTTAATAGACTACACAGTCCAGTCGCTCAAGATTTGATTATTATTTTGCACATCCGCTATAATAGGGAGAATACAATTAAAGGGAGTGTTTTAAAATGGCAGTAGAAGTTTATCTCGTATTTGACGGCAATTGTCGCCAAGCAGTGGAGTTTTATTCACAGGTGTTTGGAACGGAAATCACAGATCTAACTACTTTCGAGGATACACCACAGCATCCGGATTACACACTTCCCGAAGAGGCAAAAAACCGAATCATGCATGCCCGACTTGAAATTAGCGGGAGCAGGGCCATGTTCTCTGATACATTCCCAGGTCAGCCTTTCGAGCAGGGCAACAATGTAACATTGGCATTGCTTAGTGACAAGCAGGACGAGTTAAAGGAATGGTTTGAAAAACTGAAAGATGGTGGAATCGTTGAGATGGAGTTACAGGAAACTTTCTGGAGTCAACTCTACGGACGTGTTACTGATAAATTTGGAATACATTGGCAGCTTAGTCACGAGGTATAATAAAATGCAGTCTCTAATTGAAGGGACTGCATTTTATTAGGATTTGAAAAATCGAAAGGAATTTGGGTGCAGCTTTCTTAGCTTTGTATAAATCATTGCAAGTAACTTTAAATTCTGCTGTTTTTAAATAATTTTCATCCAATGTCCAGATAGCAGCCTTCTCAATTACAAATTTTGACAATGCATACAATACTTGCTTTGCCTCTCACTCAAACCTCCACCCAAAAATTCTCCGTCACACTCGCCCGAATCGTTCCCCGCTCCTCTATGTAATTACTAATCAACTCCACCATATCCTGTTGAATTTCTTTTACAACCGGTTTGTTTTTAAACATATCAAAGTCGCCGCCTCCACTTGCACGGTAATTATTCATGACGACATTGTAATGTCCTTCCATATCTAGTGGTTCGCCCTTGTACGCAATGTTTTCCACTTTGCTTCCTTTAGGGTTCGATACTCGTATGGAATACTCGATCCCTTCCCACATATCATAATTATAATGCTCCGGCTTCGGAATGAGATAATCTGGGTTGACGGTCAACTCTCCATTCGCATCAAGCGTGAAATAATTTGCGCTTTTTTCCAGTGCTTGTTTGATATCCTTTCCAGTTAGTGAAAGAACGACGAGTGTGTTCGGGAATTTATAGTTTGTAACAATATCACGCATCGTTATTCTCGAAGGAAATCCAGTTGCTTCATTCCCCAGCAGAGCTGTGACTGAAATATCTGCACCTGACGCCTCCATTTGCACCTTTTGCACCAGTTCAATGAAGGGATGCTTATTCACTCTCGCCTTGAATGGGTCCCTGATGATCATATCGCCTTCGATTTTTCCGATTGGTTCATCCAGCCAATTTTGCGTGGATTGCTCCAATTCTTCCATTTCTTCTAAAATAACTGGATCCGCCTGTATCCCTTCTAACGTTTTCACGTCTGCTTGCTTATTTGCTATGACCCAGCTGTCTTCATCCCGCTTGAATGTTACATCAATTTCTCCGTAGGCCTCTCCATTATTTCCTGGCTGAATGACAAGACAATCACGAATTGTACCAGTTAAGGTTCGGTGTTGATGGCCGGTTAAAAGGATGTCGATCCCGTCTATTTTATCCGCCATTTCATACCCTTGGTTTTCACCAGTTAAATTTTCTGTTATATCTCCTGTTTCAACATCCCTTTCGAATCCTCCGTGATAGAGGGCGATGATGAGATCGTAGTCTTCGTTAGATTGTATTTCTTTTACGACATCTTTTAGAGTGGAAAAGGCATCCGCAAATTGTATCCCTTGAATATGTTCCGGTGCTTCCCAATTTGGAATATAATGCGTTGTCACGCCGGTTATCGCCACTTTAATCCCATTACTTAATGTTTTAATGATGTAGGACGGACCAAAATAAGGTTCTCCCGTTTTTTTATCCAATATATTAGCGGATAGCCACGGGTAGTTTGACTGATTGACAGCGTCCTGTAAAATCGTTTTACCAAAATTAAATTCATGATTGCCGGGGACACCTGCATCAAGACCGATTCGATTCATAATTGCAATCATTGGATTCGGTTTTGCTGCATGATTTTTTACGTAATGGGACATCAGTGGCGTCCCTTGAATAAGGTCACCATTGTCGAGCACAATCAGATGCTCATTTTCCTGGCGTTTTTTCCGGGCAAGTGTAGCGTATGTTGCTAAACCGAGCTCTGCCTTTTCGTTTGTTCCATAGTTAATCGGGAGAATATTCCCGTGAATATCGCTTGTATAAAGCACTTTAATAGTCGTTTGTTCCGTCAAGTGTGTTCATCCTTTCCTGGAGAAGTGTTCCTAATAATAGTTTACCAAAAGAAAGCTATATTTTTATAATAAAATATTGTCAAAAACTGTGACATAAGACATAATGAGAATGTAGGGTTTGTCTATTAGTAATATACTTAAAAATAGCAAACGTTAAAACGTGATGGGTTGAGAAAAATGGGAAGCGTGCTAAGGGCAGCATTTGTTTAAACCTTAACACAAGTAGTAAATCTCGTAAAAGTATTGCGAATAAACCGCAAGCACTTTCGTGGAGCTAACCCAATAGAAATTAATAGGTTTCTATATTTAGGAATCCCGTCACTTAAAACAGAAGGGGGCAATTACGAAGCGTTAGGGGAGAGGGAAGCAGCTACATATAATGATGATAATGGAAAAAGAAAACGTTTCAACGTAAAAAACTTTTATAAAAATTTACAAATGTTTACCTGCCGTTCATAGTTATTTAAGACTTATTTTATAAACTAGTCTTTACCACCATTAAATAAAGAGAGGAAGATTGCTTTGAAGAAATTCTTATATTTATTCATGGTAAGTGCAATTATTGTTGTATTAGCGGCTTGTGGAGGAAAGGATGAAGGAGGATCTTCATCTGGAGAAGATGGGAAAACGTCGATTGACAAGCTATCCATCGGGTTTGTTCCATCAAGAGAGCCAGAAGAAATTATCACAGCAACAGAACCTTTGAAAGATTTATTGAAAGAGGAAATGTCTGCTCAAGGTTATGAAATAGGTGAAATCGATATTACAGTAGGGACAAACTACGAGGCGGTTGGTGAAGCACTTTCAGCTGGGACAACGGATATTGGGCTCATTCCTGGTGGTACATATGTTCTATATGATGATGGTGCAGAGGCCGTTTTGACAGCAACACGTGCTGGATTAAGTATTGAATCTGATGATGCAAAAGAGTGGAATGATAATAAGCCGACAGAAGACTCCGATGAACAGACGACAAGCTACCGTGCTTTGATTATCGCTGGTCCGTCTGCAAAAGGACAGGAATTGTCGGAAAAGGTAAATAATGGCGAAGAGTTAACGTGGGATGATGTGAATAGTGCATCTTGGGCTGTGATGTCTTCCTCTTCACCGGCAGGCTATATTTACCCTGCTCTATGGTTGGATGAAAACTATGGAAATACGATTACGGACCTTGATAATGTAGTAAAATCTGATTCTTATGGAAGTTCATTTGCACGACTTGCAGCAGGTCAAATTGACGTCATGGTAGCATACGCAGATGCAAGACGTGACAATGAAGACCAGTGGCAAGATGAATTCGGCGGAGAAGGAACGATCTGGGATGAAACGAATGTCATTGGTGTAACTCCTGCTATTTATAATGACACGGTTAGTGTCAGTAAGAATTCTGAAATTATGGATGATGACTTGAAAGCAGCCATTCAGCAAGCCTTTATCAATATTGGTGAGTCAGAAGAAGGACAAGAAGTCATTTCTATCTACAACCACGAAGGATACCAAGAAGCTGATCCAGCCGATTATGACACTGAAAGAGATGCACAGGAAATGGTTCAAAGTCTGAACTAATCAAACGCATCATTCAATAGAATGCTAGTTAAATGAGAGCATCACTTGTTGATGTTCTCATTTTTCAAGATTGGAGAGTAAGAGATGATAGAATTTATCGACGTTGGAAAAACTTATTCGAATAACATGAAAGCACTGGAAGATATTAATTTGCGGATTGAAAAAGGTGAATTCGTTGCGGTTATCGGTCCTTCAGGTGCTGGGAAATCTACATTGCTTCGTTGTATCAACCGAATGCATGATATATCTGAGGGAAAATTAATTGTTGACGGAGTGGAAGTAAACTCATTGAAAGGAAAAGAGATTCGCAAATTCAGGCAGCGTATTGGCATGATTTTTCAATCGTATAATCTTGTTACAAGAATCTCTGTTATAAAAAATGTCCTCGTGTCCTTCGCTCCTAAGCTTCCCTATTGGAGAAAAGTGCTCGGGTTGTATACGAAAGAGCATAAAGTGAAGGCACTGACAGCACTTGATCAAGTTGGAATTTTGGACAAAGCGTATGTCCGAGTTGATCAATTGTCTGGTGGACAACAGCAACGTGTGGCACTAGCACGAACACTTGCGCAGAACCCCGACATTATTCTAGCTGATGAGCCGATTGCATCCCTCGACCCTGTGACAGCTAAACAGGTAATGGATGATTTTACAAAAATAAATAGGGAAACGAATATTTCTGTCATTATCAACATCCACCATGTCGAAATAGCGCTTGAATATGCGGACCGGATTATCGGGATTAGAAAAGGAAAAATTGTTTATGATGGAAAAGCGGAGGATTTAACAGAGGAAAATCTTAATTACATATATAAAGGGCAGACAGAAGAATTGCAATCAAATGAAATGGAGGGGAAAACGGATGTATGATAGAATTTTCCCCCCAGCTAAAATTACACTCCCAAATGGAAAGATCGTTTATGAGAAAAAGTCGCGGGCACCGATCATTCTCGTACTGCTTGTGCTCGCTACGATTATTTCGGTCCGGTTTACAAATTTTGATTTGAATACATTGTTTAAGCGAGGGCATGAATTTTTTGTGATAATCGGTCAAATGATTCCACCAAAATGGGATTATTTAAATAATATTTGGAAGCCGCTCCTCGATACCATTAAGATGTCATTATTGGGTTCAATTCTCGGCTCGATTGCTGCCGTTCCAGCGGCATATTTCGCATCTTCTAATATCGTAAGTAAGCCGGTAGCTGCGGTGGCAAAGTTTTTCCTAAGTATTCTCCGCACATTGCCGACGCTTGTTACGGCATTGATTGCTACTTTTATATTTGGCCTCGGGACACTGGCAGGTACGGTAGCGATTTTCCTATTTACGATTGCTTATGTTGGGAAATTGCTATATGAACAAATTGAAAATGCCAACATGGGATCTTTTGAAGCGATGGAATCAATTGGAATGGGCCGTCTGCAAGCGTTCCGTTATGCGATTTTCCCCCAGGTCTTGCCTAACTACTTGTCAACCTCGCTGTTTTCCTTTGAAGGTAACGTCAGATATGCCGCAATTTTAGGGTATGTCGGTGCTGGCGGGATTGGACTATTGCTAGATGAATCACTTGGCTGGCGCGATTATTCAAGTGTTGGGATGATATTGCTCATGCTGATTATTACGGTATACCTCATTGAAAAAGTCAGCGAGCATTTTCGCAAAAAGTTAATCTAAAGGAGTATATTCATATGGATGCAATTGAAAAACAGCTTCATGCTTCACCGCGAAATTTACGCTATATCCTTACCATAGCCGTACTCATCCTGCTATTATTTATTTGGTCGCTCACTACTGTGAATTTAGATAATGTATCTGAAAGCGGGTTGGGGATTGCTGCAGGGATTATTGGAGGGATTCTGAATCCGGATTTAGATTTATTATTTAGTTTTACATCCCAGGGTGTGCTGTATTTACTTATTGAAACAATAGCAATTGCTTTTCTCGGTACGATTATGGGTTCGATATTGGCGATTCCACTTGCGTTTCTATCTGCCTCTAAGATTGTACCAAAACCTGTTGCGAGTGTTACGAGACTTTTATTAATTATCATTCGTACAATTCCGGCCCTTGTTTATGGATTAATGTTTATTCGCGTCACAGGTCCTGGACCATTTGCCGGTGTGTTGACCATTTCACTTGCATCAATCGGGATGCTCGCCAAATTATTCGTCGATGTGATTGAAGAGCTCGATACAAATATCTTGGAGTCTCTTGACTCGATTGGCTGCAATACATTTGAGAAAATCCGTTACGGTATATGGCCACAGCTTTTTTCCATGTTTCTTTCCATCATCATTTACCGTTTCGATATGAACTTAAGAGAAGCATCGATTCTTGGAATTGTAGGGGCAGGGGGAATTGGTGCGCCACTAATCTTTGCAATGAACGCTTACCGGTGGTCTGAGGTTGGTTCGATTCTTATTGGTTTAGTTGTGCTAATATTATTGGTCGAATTTTTCTCCAACCGGATCCGGACGAAACTTGTGAGGGGATAGGATATCCATATTATTGTTGTATGAATTATATTTTACAGAGCTTTAATAGGAATACAACAATGATTTGATAGAGTGGATATGAAAAAATAAATGATCTGACTAGGAGGGTAAAAGTGAAAAGAAATGCTTATGCTTTATGGATGTTGCTGCTCACACTAATCGTAAGTATTACCGTTTTACCAATGCCATTTCAGGCGGAGACAATGGATGACCCAGCTCCAATCATTCAGCCGGAAACCCCGAATGGGAAGAAAGTGTTATTTGATAATACCCACGCACAAACAGCTGGACAAGCAGATTGGGTGATTGATGGAGCTTTCTCCGATTTTGCGGAAGGGATAGCTGATAATGGATATTATGTGGAAGAGTTTCGGAAAAACGGTCCACTAGCTGTAGAGGACTTGGAGGATTATGATGTGTTTGTCATCCCGGAAGCGAATATTCCGTTCAAGAAAGAAGAACAGGATGCGATGATTACGTATGTGGAAAATGGTGGGAGTATATTCTTTATTTCTGATCATTATAATGCCGATCGCAATAAAAATCGCTGGGACTCTTCGGAAGTGATGAATGGCTACCGTCGCGGAGCACATGATGATCCAACAAAAGGAATATCAGAGGAAGAAAAGAACTCTGAAGCCATGCAAGGCGTGGAAGGGTCTGATTGGTTAAGTGATAACTTTGGTATCCGTTTCAGGTACAATGCCGCGGGGACAGTAATAGCAGATCAAGTAGTGGACCCAGCAGAAACATTTGGGATTACACAAGGTGTGAGCGAAGTAACGATGCATGCTGGTTCGACACTAGCCATAACAGATCCGGAAATAGCAAAAGGTATTCTTTACTTGCCAGAAGGCCTTGATGAAAGCGATAAATGGGGACCAGCAGTGGATGAAGGAATTTATCATGGTGGTGGAGTAGAAGAGGGTCCCTATGCCGCTATTTCCAAATTAAAGGAAGGTAAAGCTGCCTTTATTGGCGACTCCTCTCCTGTAGAAGATGCGACACCGAAATACCGAAATGAAGAAACCGGTGCAAAGAAAACAACGTATGATGGATTTAAAGAGGCCGATAACGGAGAACTGCTGTTAAATATGGTTGATTGGCTAGCAGAAGATGAATCCTATGAAAGCTTTGCCGAGGTGGGTATTCCATTAGATGAACCTTCGCCATTCTTGGACAAGGAAATACCGGAAAATTCAACAGAACCCGAGGAGGAACCTTGGTCTAAACCGTTAGAATCTTATGATTGGTTTGATCCAGCAACATTCGCACCAGGCTCTTTTGGTTCACCTGAAGATCCAGTTGCGGAACCGGAACTATCCTTGAATTATCCATCTGTTTTGCCAAATAACGAGCCCTTTACGATTGAAGTAGTGGCAGAAGGATTAGAGCCGGGGCAAACGATTACGGGTTATAACCTTGGTGTTTATTTAGATGGTGGTCAGCAAGTAGCCAAAGTTCAGAATGCTGATGGAAGCTGGCCTTCTAATTATGGTTATAGTGAAGCTTTTTCACTTACAGCAAACGAAGAAGGACGAGCAAGCCAAATTTTAAACGTACAGCTAAACGAAAATGTGGACGGTAATGCGAACGTTCGCTTACGTCAAGGCTCAACAAACGTCCTTACAAATCCCGCGATTATTGGGGAAGCTGAAGAAACTGTAAAACTCTCTATTCAGGAAGCTCGTGCTTTAGCGGATGGTAAGTCTGTAGAAGTAGAGGGCGTTATTACGACAAAACCAGGACTATTCGGTGGGCAAGGTTTTTATTTACAAGATGAAACGTCAGGAATCTATGTGTTTCAACATGATGAGCAGTTTCGACCTGGAGATAAAGTGAAGCTTGAAGGTGTCGTAACAACATTTCAAGGTTTAAAGCAAATTTCAGATCTGAAACAAATCGAAGTAATAGGTGAAAGTGAACTCCCCGAATTTGAAGCGGCCGACAAAATAGACGATGCTAACCAAGGAAGGCGTGTTACGATTCAAGGTGAAATTGAAAATATAATTTCCTATTGGAATGCATTTGAATTTGATATAAGGAACGGTGAAAATCTGACGAGAGTGCGCGTCGATGATCGAACGAATATTTCATACGAGACGTTCATAAGTAATTATGAAGAAGGAGAAGAAGTTTCAGTATCTGGTGTGGCTTCGATTTTCCAAGATACGTATCAATTATTAGTCGTGGATGAAGACCACATCCAAAAGACGGCAAATTCAGGTTCTGCACCAATCATTCATCCTATTCCTGACTTCACGACATTTGATATTACGGAATCATATCAAATTCCGGTTGATGTGTACGATGAAGATGGGGATCTGGCTGAAGTCATCATTGAGATGGAAGAGAATACAATGAAAGATGATATCTCGATTGAGCCTCTAGATTATACACCTGGAAATTATGAAATAAAAATTATTGCACGTGATGAGGCAGGGCATGTCACCGAAGAAGTGTTTCCTGTAGAAGCGATTCTCTCCCTAGCTGAACTGGAGAAGCTAGTGGAACTGGGAGAGGATCAAGGTTATCTCGATGAAAAAATGGAAAAACGGTTATTGAAAAAAACTATGGATGTTCAAACTGCTAAAAATGAACAAGCGAGAAACGGGAAATGGAATGCATTGGTTAATCAGATTAGAGCGCAATCGGGTAAGAAAATAGAGCAGGGTTATATTGATTATTGGGAGATGCCAGTTGAGATGCGGTAGGTGAATGGATTGGTGCGGTGTTTTATGGAGAATTTAAGATGATACAATGTTCGCTGCAACTGTCATGAAACGATACTGGCGCTCTGGGATAAATAGAATTAGTTGTTTAGCATTGAAGTGTGTTTAATAAGTATGGTAACAAAAGGTTAAAAAAAGGGAGCTGGCAGTGTAGTCGAGCTCCCTTTTTTTAGAGGATGGTGCGGGCCGAATTGAGAGGGTGAATTGAAGTTTTAATTAGTAGTAGTGCACGTGCTTCTTAATCAAGTCGAGAAAAAAGTATACTGAACAAGCTAATTATAATGCGAAATATTCGAAAAGTGAATGGAATAGAGGATTAAAAAATTGAAACAAATTTTAAAGACAGGACAAATAAACAAACAATGATAGCTAAAATGTTGAAGGAACTTGAAAATATGGGTATTTTAAATTTTATATCTAGATTACATTTTCAATTATATCTAATTTTTGGAGGGGAGAGGAAAAGATGAACAACCTTATAAATGGCTATATTAAAGATGTGCTGCCTTCATTTTTTGCGAGATATAATATACCAAAGAATGTTATTGAAGTTGTTACTAAAGATATAGAAGATCGAATTTATTCTCTTTTGATTCGTTGGAATGAGATTGAATTTAGGCGAGTCTTATTAACAACTGGGCTAGAAGAGGCAACCTTTTATGAACCTAATGTGAATTTAGAATTAAGATGTTTTAGAATTTAAAGCAATATAACGGATTACGTAAAACTCATTTGAAGGCGTTTAAAACTGTAAGCAATTTTATGCTAAACTGAGATTTATTTAAAACTTATAGAAAAGCTTCGAAGTGAGGGGATAGCATGTTAGCTCAAGAGAGGCACAAAATTATTCTGGATATGCTAGAAAGTGATAAGGTTGTAAAAGTCGCTAATTTGTGCACGATATTTATGTTTCGATTGAAACAGTAAGAAGGGATTTAGAACATTTAGAAAGAGAAGGTAAATTAAAAAGAGTATATGGTGGAGCTGTACCACACAGTAAATCAGCTGCAGAACCTTCCTATCGTTCAAGGGAAAGAGTAAGCCCTAATGAAAAGCAGATGATTGGTAAACTTGCAGCTTCATTAATTCATGATGGGGAAACATTAATAATAGATCTTGGTACAACTACTTTAGAAGTTGCGAAATATTTAAAAGACAAGAAGGACTTAACGATTAAATCCACACTCCCAATACAGGGAGTGACTGCTTGATGGTCACCAAGTCAACTATAATCAAAAGATTTCAATCCACACTGCCAATACAGGGAGTGACGTTAGAAGTGTGACACGTCTTATCTACTCACGATAAATTTCAATCCACACTCCCAATACAGGGAGTGACTCTCTAGCACAAGAATACATTGCAGCCGTTGTTGATTTCAATCCACACTCCCAATACAGGGAGTGACAACGAACTCTTTTTCTTCTCCCTTCTCTTTCCTATTTCAATCCACACTGCCAATACAGGGAGTGACGAATGAAGGGTTTAGGGAGCGTTTTAATCGATTATTTCAATCCACACTCCCAATACAGGGAGTGACTTCCTTTATTCTCTTATGGGCTTCTCCCCATTCAATTTCAATCCACACTCCCAATACAGGGAGTGACCTCGGTTGCCGTTTTCATGCTGCGGCCATCAAAAATTTCAATCCACACTCCCAATACAGGGAGTGACTAGGAAAATCATTGATAACGACAACTAATTATGGCATTTCAATCCACACTCCCAATACAGGGAGTGACCAACACAACAGTAGAACTAGCAAACGCTAAGAATATTTCAATCCACACTCCCAATACAGGGAGTGACGGGATATGCGACTTACAATTACCTTCCTGGTAGTATTTCAATCCACACTCCCAATACAGGGAGTGACTATCAAATCTACGGACTTGCTTGATGCAATTAAAATTTCAATCCACACTCCCAATACAGGGAGTGACTATAGCTTTAAGACGGGATGAACGTACCGCATTTATTTCAATCCACACTCCCAATACAGGGAGTGACTCTTCGGATAGTTTTTTAGTAAACCATACAGGGTATTTCAATCCACACTCCCAATACAGGGAGTGACTTCTTTTTTTCGTAAACCGCCATAGCAAACACTGATTTCAATCCACACTCCCAATACAGGGAGTGACGTTCTGCCAAGGCTAATGAAGTACTCGACACTGTATTTCAATCCACACTCCCAATACAGGGAGTGACTTTATCCACACGGAAAACACTGTAACATCTCCGTATTTCAATCCACACTCCCAATACAGGGAGTGACTGTTGGTTTTCTTCTTCTAATTTTTTCAGTTGCATTTCAATCCACACTCCCAATACAGGGAGTGACATTGTCATTATCAATAAGCTTGGTATACCCGAGAATATTTCAATCCACACTCCCAATACAGGGAGTGACTTATGTCTTTAATCAGTTCTATTACTTCTTTTGAGATTTCAATCCACACTCCCAATACAGGGAGTGACCGTACTATTACAGCCCGGCTGGTAGGGTTGAAAAATTTCAATCCACACTCCCAATACAGGGAGTGACGTGTATGGTAACTTGATAATCACCAAACAGATTATTTCAATCCACACTCCCAATACAGGGAGTGACCAAAGCCCGCATCGTTCACTAGGTCTGTTAGGTATTTCAATCCACACTCCCAATACAGGGAGTGACAGCGAGATATTGATAAAAATATTTCTATCTTACTATATGTAGTATCGTATCACTTTCACTATCTATAAAACAAGGTATTAATCAGAAAGTATCCGTCTTATATATTGGATTTTATGTGCGAATCTACCGGGGAATTCATGGGCGCTTCATGTTCGCGTATTTTGTTCATAGTTTTCAATTAAATTATTTTCATATCTTAGTTATAATAGATGTATAGTCTAAGTGCAGCACATTCAAATTAATGAGGATAGTAACTAAATATTAGAGAACTTAATCCGTTAGTCTTTACTAAAGGTGTATTCAATCTAGTAAAGGCTTATTCCTGCTTCAAGCCAATAAAAATATGACAAATTCTGAGTCCTTCCAGGCACGAATAAGGTGTAAAACTAAAAGCAGCCACTTTACTTGAAAAGGTTGGTGTGATAGTCTGAAAGACATCTATTTGTATTTCTAATTGTAAGGAGTTTTTTATTTTGATAGAAAATAAAAGAGAGTTTTATCAATCAAAAGGGAAGCTTTTTCTCGGAATCATTTTTTCATTATTATTTGTTGCTTTTGGCGCTTTTATGGCATATCTTGCATATATGGAAGAATCGATACTAATTATCACTTTGGCATTATTTATAATTGTTTTATTTAGTTTCTTTGCCGTTTCGAATATATTGAAAGTGATCCGAGGGTATCCTTATATTACGATCACAGATGAATATCTTCAATTAGATTCGTTTACGAAAAGTGAAGTAAGCCTTTATTTTACGGATATTGAATACATAAAGGTATCTGAAATTACGTTTCAAAGTGTCATAGAGATTGCTTTATATACGAAGGTGATTATTTTGCTCAACTATCGTTTCATAATAAAATGAGATTATTTATGAATCGGATAGCTGGGTTTTCTCTGTTTACGATTAACCCAAAAGCCGTTCGAAAACCGGAACGCCCTGCATTATTAAAAATGTTGGATCTTATTATTCAACAAAAACGAAGCGACACAGCTCCCGTCAATGACAATGCAATCAATGAAGAAGCAGACTTTATGAAAAAGTATGATCCATTCCAGCAGATTGATCGATCCATCAATCGTTCATACTTTTTAAAATCTTACGGGTACGGCCTTATTCTATTTGCTTTCCCGTTTATTTTGTTCTTACTTACTGGTAAAAATAATAATCATTTATTTTATATTATTGTAAGCTTCATTTTATATCCTTTTGCGAAAGTGTTAATCGATAGATTGTTTGGGTTTAAGTTAAGATATATACTTAAAAAGCAACAAGGCCCTACCCATAATCTTGAACAACTAATGATTATTTTTGACCTTGTTATATTCCATCTGAGTTTATTCATTGCTCCTATTGGAATAGTATTCTTATTGATAAGTTATATCGTTATGCGGAGGAAGCGATCCGATAATTGAAAGTTATTTCTCCGTGTGTTTCAAGGAGTTCAATATGAAGGATTATCTCATTCTATTCGATACCATTTTAGGTGAACGTATTGATCTGGAAAAAATAATAAAAAATTTAAGAAATGATATGCTTCCATTATAAATGAACCTCCAATAAGCTCCCTAAGTACTTTATTCGTTATGTAAAAATAATTTATGCACTCTTGTACTATAATTAAAAAAGATTGGAGCTATTTACATGAAAAAAAGAAATTTCTTAATTGCGGCATCTCTGCTAGTTATTTTATTAGTCGGAATGTCCGCTTGCAGCAGCAATTCATCTGATGATGACATTACATCAACTAAAAATCAGTCAAACTCTGAAAGTACGCCACAGAGCAAAGATGATTCATCTCAATCAAATGATTCGCATTCTGAAAGTACTCAAGCAGAAGATAATCAAAAGCAGGCTGATAATACAGAAGATACTACTTCGGCAAATACCACAAGTGAAAGTCAAGAGGAAAAAGTAGAGGGAAGGAGAGCAGAGTTTCTTGAAAGACTAGACAATATCCAAAAGGAACTTGATGCTTTACCAGAAAAGGAACATGCTGATAAGGGTGTCACCAATGCTATGAAAAACTATTATGGGCGTGCTTATGAAATGTATGACGAGGAATTAAATGAGATTTATGCTTTACTAAAAAAAGAATTGTCCCCAGAGACCATGGAGGATTTAAAAGCAGAACAAATTCAATGGATAGACCAAAAAGAAGATAAGGCAAATAAAGAAAGACTGGAATATGAAGGCGGAACTTTTGAAAATGTTGCATTATATATGTCTTTATACGAATCTACAAAGGACAGAAGTTATGAATTAGTAAACAAATATATGACAGATTAAAAGCTGGAAGCATGGATTTGCAATGTTTGGGGAGAAACAACCTTAAGATGATATAAAATCAACTGAAATGCCTTATAAAGAAGGAGCATCCATAAGTACGATTGAAGCAGGAAATCAATGGATTTCATTGGTTCTACTTACTGATATTTTTTACAAAATGAAACCAATCCTCATGCTTCAACGTAATTAAAAATAGAACCTATTATTTCTAGGAGGCATTCTATGTATGCAGAAGAAATAAATGGGAAATTGATTCGAGTCAGAGGTGCAATCAATAAGAAACTGAAGTGGGAAAAACAGCTTGCTGATTATCATACGGAATTAATAGAGGTTGAAAATGAGATTAGTAGATTGGAAAAGGAGCTTATTGCTGAGAAAAAAGATGTTAGAAGGTTAGAGCGAATTGGTATAACAAACCTGATACAAACATTTTTTGGATCGAAGCACGAAAAGCTGAGACAGGAAAAGCAAGAAGTAATTGCGATACAATTACAGCTTGAAGAAGCTGAAAAAACGAAGCAAGAAATTAATGAATCAATGAATGAATTGCATAATAAATTACAAGAGGTTATGAAGGCTGATCAAGACTATCAATTCCTTTTAGCTGAAAAGGAAAGAATCATCAAGGAAAGAGATGCTGAATTCGGGAATCGTTTGTTCGAATTAAATGAGAATGAAGGAGATCTGGAAGCATACATGACGGAACTTGATGAAGCTATAGAAGCTGGGAACAAAGTGAAGCATGCGCTTAGCAATGTTATAGAGTCACTAGAAAGTGCGGAAGGCTGGGGGACATTGGACATGTTTGGTGGTGGGATGATTTCAAGTATGGTAAAGCATGATCATATTGATAAGGCAACAGATTATATTCACCAAGCGCAAACGAGCATGCGGAACTTTCAAAAGGAATTATTAGATGTTGATGATGTGTCGGATTTGCAAATAGATATTTCAGGAATGCTGAAATTTGCCGACTTTTTCTTTGATGGTTTCATTGTAGATTGGATGGTCCAAGGGAGAATTAAAGATTCCTTAGAGCAAGCTAGGGATCAACATGCTGGTGTCGTAACGATTATTCAAAAATTAGAAATGACTTTGGAGGGAAAATCAAAGGAGCTATCTGTCA
Organism: Oceanobacillus sp. AG; assembly: GCF_009746545.1. Classification (NCBI taxonomy): domain Bacteria; kingdom Bacillati; phylum Bacillota; class Bacilli; order Caryophanales; family Bacillaceae; genus Oceanobacillus; species Oceanobacillus sp. AG. The sequence continues at coordinate 99,981 of NZ_WOWT01000004.1, read as the reverse complement.
TACAAACAGAGAAAAAGGCATTAATAGAAGGACTTTAAGGGCGAGGTATGCTCACTAACTTCATGGTAATCAACAAATTCAAATTATATGAAAATACAACAGGTTATAAATAGCTTTAACAGCGTTTACATTCCTTCTCGCGAAATGAGGAAAGCCTGTACTAAAGTGCTTAGAGCAAATGTAATTATGCTGAAGATTTGAGAAAAGAATAACAAAATCAAACATGGCAACTGTCTCCTGTAAGCAATCATAGACCGTTATGAATATTTTGATCTTCAAACTCCCAATATGGGAGTGGCAAAGGGTTGTAAGAGAATTTCTCCTTACTAAGTGGAAGGTTCCCGCAAAAATCAGATAAAATAGGGGGCTTCTATCAGCAATATGATAAGTAAAAAGCAAAATTAATATAGGTAAACACACTAATTATCAGATAAAGTATCTTTTAAATTAATCGTTTTGGAAACGTAAGGCCTAATAAATGTGTGTGCTGTTCCATTTAGTTCGAACTGCAATTTCTTTATTAGTTGAGTATCTTCTAATTCTTTGAACCAAGTGCTTATAGTTCTTGAAGATTAGTTGAAAGAGTTGGATATATAAAACTATGATAACATTTCGTGCTCCCAATATAGCAACGCACAAGCTATGTCACCCAGCCCATTTAATTGCTATTTCAATCTACGCTCCCAAAACAGGGAGCGACACGAGATATTGACGAACCTAACACCTCGCCTCTATATAGTAGTTTTATTCATTTCTTTTCCTTGATTCACGTCAAAAATTTACTCATTTCATGCACATAACCCTGCATTTTCTGCGCAAACCTCCCCACAAAACCATGTTCACTTCAGGTCCGCGCATTAGTAATATAGTGGCACTTCTTGTTTCAATACAGATTGTCACAAGTATTTTTTGATTCAGAATTGGTTTCGACGATAAGAATAGAGACTGTCAAACATAAGGTAATAAGTAAAGAACTTCAACCGCTAATAGATGCTTTAAATATAGTAAGAGCTTTTTCAAGTTTCCATCTAACAAAAATATAACAAATATGGGGTTGTTTCAGGTATGAATAAGCAAAAAATGGTAGAAATTACTCGGGTCTTAAGGTATACTGTAAAGTAATGGGGATATTTTCTTTATTTCTGATAGTCTAGTATATTTTTTTTATAACATCTAAGGTATACAATTTTTTGTAAGCGTTTTATTTTATAATAGAAATATGGAAAATTAATAAATTTAGAGGAGGGTGTCCTTTGTTTATAGCTCATATTCGCAAAAGTGATCATGTAATCCAAACGGTTCAAGACCACCTTGAAGGGGTTGCCTGTCTAGCGCGGAGATATGGTAAATCGATAGCGCTAGCTGCTCACACAGAATTATCTGGTTTACTCCACGATATGGGTAAATACACGGAAGCTTTTACGACCTACATAAGAAACGCGGTGCTTTATGATGATGTGGCGAGCACTAAGATTGATCACTCCACCGCAGGAGCAAAATATTTATATGAAAATTATTATGGGAAGGATCCCTTGCAAAATCTCGTAGTAGAAACGGTAGGGATGGCTATTTTATCTCACCACTCCGGCCTGCAGAATTTTATCCAGCCCGATACGAGTCAATCGGATTATATCCGCCGTGTGACAAATGTTGATTTACCACACTATCAGGAGGTAGTAGCCAACTTTGAGGCTGTTTCTGGAAACGTGGAAAAGGTAACTCAATTGATCGAAGAAGCTAAAAAAGAAGTCGAGGAATTTATGGAGCGGATTAAGCACCTAAATGGAAAAGAACGAACCATTCATTTAAATTATATGCAAAAACTCGTGTTTAGTTGCTTGATCGATGCGGACCGTACTGATACTCGCTGTTTTGAAGAGGATACGGAAGTAACGCTCTCAGATCATTCGGCTGTTTTTGAAGAAGGATATAAAAACCTGATGAATCAAGTGAACGAATGGGGAGAGGCGGTTCAACCCATTTATAAACTGCGGAACGAGATGTCCGAGAGTTGTGATAGAAAAGCGGATGAAGCCTCATCTATCATGACTTTATCCATCCCGACCGGGGGCGGGAAAACCTTTGCAAGCCTCCGTTACGCCTTAAAACATGCGATGCAGTACAAAAAAGAACGGATTATTTATGTAGTTCCTTACACAACCATTCTGGAACAAAATGCCGCGGCCGTCCGCGATATTATCAAACAGCCAGAAGCTGTCCTTGAACATCATGCGAATGTCATTGATGACAGCGGTTTGGATGATGAACCGGACTATTATCAGGAGGCATATCATAAACAGTTGCAGCTCGGGCGTGATAATTGGGACTATCCGATTATCTTTACGACAATGGTGCAGTTTCTGGATGCCTTTTTCCAAAAAGGAACGAGAAAAAGCCGGCGTCTCCATCATCTCACGAATAGCGTAATTATCGTGGATGAAGTACAGTCTGTTCCTTACAAACATTTCCATCTGTTTAATACAGCAATGAATTTTCTCCAAATGGTCGGAAATAGCAGCATCTTGCTTTGTACAGCAACACAGCCGGAAGTAGCTGAAATGAAGTATAAAATACACCTGGGGAAAAATGCGGAAATTGTACCAGACCTTGTGAAGACTGTCGACGCGTTTAAAAGAGTATCAATCATCAATAAAGTGGACAAGGGCGGTTGGAATCTCGAAAAAATAGCATCATTCACAGAAGAAGTCATGTCAGAAAACCAATCACTTTTGATCATTTTAAATACAAAGTCAGAAGTCCGGGGGCTTTATAAGCTGCTGGAAGAATTGAATATAGCGGAAGTTTATCATCTCAGCACCTCAATGTGCCCGGCGCACCGAATGGAGAAGCTGGATAAGATACGGGACAAATTGGGTAAAGAACGAATCATATGTGTCAGTACACAATTGATTGAAGCTGGTGTCGATATTAGCTTTGAATCCGTGATCCGCTCTCAGGCGGGACTCGATTCGATTGCTCAAGCGGCTGGTCGCTGCAACCGAAATGGGGAGCGAGAAGAAGGGAAAGTTTATATCATCCGCTCCGCAGAAGAAAATCTTTCAAGACTGCCTGAAATCCGAATCGGCGGAGAAGTGCTGGCAAATTATATCTTGAATAATGAAGACTTTGACGGCAATTATTTAAGTCCTTTGGCAATCCAGACTTATTTCAGACATTTCGATGCCCAGGCTGGACGTGTGATAAAAGTAGTGCCACCACCGTTGGATTGCCCTCTTATTAGTCACCTGAACGGGAGACATCCTAACGCGGGAAAAGCAAGCACCATCTCTAAAGGTATGTTTAAGACAGTAGAAAAGCATTTTGAAGCAATTGAATCGCCTACAACATCTGTGATCGTTCCTTACGCGGGAGGCGAAGATATTATTGCTTCACTCAACCAAGACCTCGACATCAAAGAATTCAGCAACATTATGAAACAGGCACAGCAATATTCCGTAAATCTCTTTGACTATGAAATACAGAAACTCAGTCAAAATAACTTGCTCGTACCCCTTTACGACAATTCGATTTATTGTCTCACGGAGCGGGCGTATGATGAAGATTTCGGCGTCACGATAGATGGAGAAGGTTCGATGATGGATTATAACTTTTAAGGAGGTGATACCAATGAGGAACCAGATTGAATTTGTTGTTCATGGCAAATATGCCTTGTTCACCGATCCCGTGACTCGGATTGGCGGGGAGAAATTTACATACCAAATCCCCACATACCAAGCTTTAAAGGGAATCGTAGAATCGGTGTACTGGAAGCCAACGCTGACTTGGTATATCGATGAGGTACGTGTCATGAACCCAATCCAGACAGAGGTTAAGGGAGTTCGTCCGATCAAATATCAAAGCAATTCCAATGATTTAATGTACTACACCTACTTACGTGAGCCTGTCTACCAAGTACGGGCCCATTTTGAATTCAATGAAAACAGACCCGATCTTGCTTATGACAGAAACGAGCACAAACATCACAACATCGCAAAGCGAGCGGTGAAAAAAGGCGGTCGGCGTGATGTATTTCTCGGAACACGTGAATGTCAGGGGTATGTAGAAGATTGCGCGTTTGGTGAAGGCGAAAGTTTTTATGATGATTATGGTGAAGTAAGTTTTGGTCCGATGTTCCACGGGTTTACTTATCCGGATGAGGGAGATCAGGAAACGCTTCAGGCACGAATTTGGGTACCTACGATGAAAAACGGAATTATCCGATTCAAGCGCCCGGAGGAATGTGAAATCATCCGGGACGTCCGGAAAGGCTCCATGAAACAATTTACCAAAGGAGAAAACTTCACCGATGTGGATCAAGAATACGAAGAGATGTTTAAGGAGGTGTGAAAATGAGCTGGATGCAGCAGTTAAGCAAAGTGTATGAAAATAATATGGACCATGTTGGAGAGTTTGAGGAAAGGCAGAATCAGCGGATAACGTTGCTCCCTGTTTCTCACGTTATGCAGAGTGCCCAAATTGAAATTTTGATTAATAGAGATGGAGAATTTGTGAGTGCGAAAGTTATTGAGAAAGAGAATGCGCGGACGATTGTGCCTGCTACCTCCGCATCAGCAAACCGCAGTAATTCGAGTGCGCCCCACTATATCCATGACAAATTGTTTTACGTTGCCGGCGACTACGTAGCTTATACCGGGGAGAATAAGCGTGAAAAACATCATCAGGATTACCTAGGGCAAATGAAAGAATGGGCTGAATTTCCAAACGCACCAAAAAAAGTGAAAGCAATCTATCAATATGTCAAAAAAGGAAATGTGATAGAGGACCTAATTAATGAAAAAGTAATCCCGGTAGACAGCAACAATGAAGTAATCACCAAGTGGACTTCATCCGAGGAAAAGCCATTGATTTATAAAGTGGTACCTGGTGACATTCTATCTGCATTTGTTCGATTTGATGTGCTTCACGAAAGAGCAGATGATCCTTTTATCTGGGAAGATAAACAATTATTTGATGACTATATCGAATACCAGGAAACAATTGCAGAGATGGAAAAAGGCTACTGCTATGTTACGGGAAAGGAAACGATACTGACCACACAGCATGGCTCGCGGATTCGAAACGCCGGTGACATGTCGAAGTTGATTTCTGCCAATGACAACAGCGGTTACACATACCGCGGAAGATTCGCAAAACCAACCGAAGCAGTACAAATCGGCTACGATGTCTCTCAAAAAGCACATCATGCACTGCGTTGGCTCCTACAACGACAGGGGACTTATGTGGATTCCCGTTACTTTGTTTCATTTGGTGTAGAGGAAGTAGAGGTGGCTGATCCGCTTGAAGGAACAGCAAATCATTTATTCGATTTCTTCTCTGCGGAAATGGATGAAGATACTAAAACGCACATTTATACAGAAGAAATTGTAGCGAAGGAATTAAATAAGGCGCTGCAAGGAAAAAGGCATGAGCTGAAAAAAGATATGTTGGAAAATATTATCGTTATGTCCGTGGATGCTGCAACGCCAGGCAGGCTTGCTATTGTGTACTATCAGGAACAAAATGCGGATTTATATTATGAAGCACTAGCCCATTGGCATCGTACATGTTACTGGCTTATGAGTTTTAAAAATGAAAATAAATGGATTTCATATCATGGTGCTCCTTCCACCTATCAGATTGTAGAAGCTGTCTATGGGAGGAATGGAGATCCAAGGATGAAGAAAGAGTTATATACAAGGTTGCTCCCGAGTATTACAGAAAAGAAGGCAATCCCGAAAGATATCGTTCAGACGTTGTTTAATAGGGTAAAAAATCCATTTAGCTTTGAGGGATTGGGACAGTGGAATTCTGTTATAAACATTGCATGCGCACTGATTAATAAGCAATACGAAAAGGAGGGATTTACCGTGGCGTTACAGGGAGAGAACTCATCAAGAGATTATTTGTTTGGAAGATTGCTGGGTATTGCGGAAGTAATGGAGCAAAGACAACTGAAAGAAAGAGATGAAGGTAGAGCAACGAATGCCACCAGATATTTTAATGCGTTTTCTCAGCATCCTGCCCGTACCTGGATGGTCATCCGAAAGCAGCTCAATCCATATTTTGAGCGTTCCGGAGGACAAACAGGATATTATGCAATGCTCATTCAGCAGATAGAAGATAAGCTGGCAGTGGAGAATATGACCGACGCCCCGCTCAGCCCAGTTTTCCTATTGGGGTACAGCAGTCAAATCCAACATTTATATACAAAAAAGGAGGAAAATGAAAATGACAGCGTTGCAGAATAAAATTGACTTTGCAGTAGTATTTACAGTCGATAAAGCAAATCCAAACGGGGACCCGTTAAATGGTAATCGTCCACGTCAGGATTTTTTAGGATATGGAGAGGTATCTGATGTGGCAATTAAGCGGAAGTTACGTAACAGATTACAGGATGATGGGGAGGAAATTCTTGTTCAGTCGGATGAAAGGCGATCTGATGCATTCCGTAGTATCAAAGACAGGGTAGATTCAGTGGAAGAATTGAAAAAATTACTGACCAAGTCGAAAGCAACAGGAGCAGACGAAGAATCAGCTGAAATGATAGCAAGCAACACCTGGTATGATGTGCGTGCTTTTGGACAAGTGTTTGCATTTAAAGGGACAAAAATGTCTATCGGCATCCGCGGTCCGGTATCTATTCATACTGCAACAAGTGTGGAGCCGGTAGATATATCTAGTATGCAGATTACAAAGAGTGTTAACTCGATCACAAATACAAAAGATCCGGGTCAAAAAACATCCGACACGATGGGGATGAAACATCGAGTAGATTTTGGTGTATATGTATTTTACGGAAGCATTAATCCGCAGCTCGCTGAACGTACTGGATTTACTTATGAAGATGCACAAAAACTGAAAGAAGCGTTAAAAACATTGTTCGCAAACGATGCATCTTCCGCACGACCAGACGGTAGTATGGAGGTAAATAAAGTATTCTGGTGGGAGCATGATTCGAAATTAGGAAATTATTCTTCTGCTAAAGTTCATCGGACCGTACACGTGAAAAAGGTAGAAGACAATCTTCCTCATTCTATTGAAAATTACAAGATTACAGTAGATGAGCTGGAAGGACTGCCAGTTGAAGAACATGACGGGCTATAATGAACAAGATTATCTGATGCTTTCAGGGATCCAGCATTTTGTATTCTGCAAGCGGCAGTGGGCGCTTATTCATGTGGAGCAGGAGTGGGCTGAGAATGTATTGACGGTAGAAGGAAATGCCCTCCATGAGAAGGCTGACGACCCTTTCATACGCGAAAAAAGGGGAGATACCATTTTTGTCCGCGCGCTGCCTGTTCATTCAAGCTCGCTTGGCATCAGTGGCATCTGCGATATGGTGGAATTTACAAGAGATGAAGACGGTATTCCTTTAGACAAAGAGGAAGGGCTGTATTCTGTAAAACCAATAGAATATAAAAAGGGCAAACCCAAAAAGCATGATGCCGATATTTTGCAGCTAGCTGCTCAGTCCCTGTGTCTCGAGGAAATGCTCGGAACAGTGATTGAGGAGGCTGCACTCTACTACCATGAAATCAAACGAAGGGAACCAGTCCCTATCACAAATAATCTCAGGAATAGAGCAAAAGAAATGTTAAAAGAAATGCATCATTACTATGGTAGAAAGCACACTCCAAGGGTAAAAACTGGAAAACATTGCTTAAGATGCTCATTACGGGATATCTGTTTGCCGGAAATGCTGGAAAGAGAAAAAGTATCTGCGTACATGAATAGGATGTTGGCGGAATGAAAAAATTACTTAATACTGTTTACGTTTCTCAGCCCGATATCTATTTGGCTCTTAAAGGAAAAAATCTAAACCTTATAAAAGAAGATGAATCAATTGCACGTGTCCCGCTTCATAATATCCAGGCGATTTGTACCTTTGGACATCAAGGAGCAAGCCCAGCACTAATGGCTGAATGCATGGAACAAAATATTAGTCTCACCTTTTTCACAAGCGCGGGCAGATTTCGCGGGCGGCTAACGGGAGAGTCGAATGGCAACGTTTTGTTGCGGAAAAAACAATATAGAATTTCCGACTCAGAAGATGAAAGCTTACGGGTAGCTAGACATATGATCGTTGGGAAAATCTTTAACAGTGAGCAACTGTTAAATCGTACGTGGAGAGACCATGTACTGCGCGTGAATTCAGAGCGGATTAAACATGCAATCAGTAGTCTTGCAAAAGCCCGACAGCACATACTTACATGCATCAATTTAGAAGATTTAAGAGGAATTGAAGGAAACGCCGCAAGTGTTTATTACAGTGTTTTTGACGAATGCATTCTGCAGAATAAAGAAGATTTCACATTCTCGCATCGTAACCGGAGACCGCCATTAGACCGAATAAACGCCTTACTGTCTTTTTCGTATTCTTTACTGGCATCGGAAACAGCGGCTGCTCTAGAAGGGGTCGGACTTGATTCGTATGTAGGTTTTTTGCATCGTGACCGGCCAGGAAGAACTTCTCTTGCTTTAGATGTCATGGAAGAGTTGCGACCATTGATTGCAGACCGATTTGTTTTAAAGATAGTTAATAGAAAACAGATTCATGCAAAGGATTTTGTTATTAAAGAAAATGGTGCTGTCATCCTTAAAGATGATGCGAGAAGGAAATTTCTGCAGCTATGGCAGGAAAATAAGGAGTCTGAAATTACTCACCCGTATTTAAAAGAAAAAATCTCCTGGGGATTAATCCCGCATGTGCAAGCATTATAATTAGCCAGATTTTTAAGGGGAGACCTTGATGCATATCCTCCAATTTTACTTAGGTAGGTGAAGAAAGTGTTAATACTAGTAACCTATGATGTCCAGACGGTGTCTGCGAGTGGCCAAAAAAGATTGAGAAAAGTAGCTAAGAAGTGTGAGGAATACGGGGTCCGAGTGCAGAATTCTGTATTTGAGTGTGTGGTGGACAGTACGCAATTACGCCAGTTGGAACTAAGCTTAGAATCAATCATCGATCCATCTGTTGATAGTCTTCGGTTCTATCGCTTAGGGAACAATTATGAAAATAAGGTGAAGCATATAGGTGCTAAACCGTCGCTTGAAGTAGAAAAGCCACTGATTTTTTAATGCGCGAACCCGAAGTGACCATGATTTTCCAGGGAGGTTCGCGTAGAATATGCATGTTTACTTAAGGAAATAGAAGGAATTTTGATTGAATTAGTGAAAAGTAATGGATAGACTACTATATGTAGAGGCGAAATGTTGGATTTGTCAATATCTCGCAGTCGCTCCCTGTATGGGGAGCGTGGATTGAAATAACCTTGACCGATTGGTTAGATTGTCCATTGACGGTCGCTCCCTGTATGGGGAGCGTGAATTGAAATATCAAGTGATCGTGTTCATCTTTGGTCATAATAGTCGCTCCCTGTATGGGGAGCGTGGATTGAAATTTCATTGTAAGCTAAATTTAAGCCATCAACCTCTCGTCGCTCCCTGTATGGGGAGCGTGGATTGAAATTGCCATGATGGTCATATAGAGTCCAAGACTCATCGTCGCTCCCTGTATGGGGAGCGTGGATTGAAATCTTTCCTCCTGATATAACCAATGGTCTTGTATCTTGTCGCTCCCTGTATGGGGAGCGTGGATTGAAATAATTAACAACAATAATTCTATAGAAAATAAGGGTCGCTCCCTGTATGGGGAGCGTGGATTGAAATAGTCAGTCTTGCTCTTGCTTCTTCTGGACCGTATTCGTCGCTCCCTGTATGGGGAGCGTGGATTGAAATCGAACGTCATGTTATCGATTGGTTCGTCCATTTCGTCGCTCCCTGTATGGGGAGCGTGGATTGAAATATGTATAATACCTCCTAAAATATAAAAGAGCGCCGTCGCTCCCTGTATGGGGAGCGTGGATTGAAATTTCATACAAGAACCTTTCCCCGGCACTAACCAGGTCGCTCCCTGTATGGGGAGCGTGGATTGAAATTTCCATGGAAATACCTTCACGGCTTGCATATCGACCGTCGCTCCCTGTATGGGGAGCGTGGATTGAAATCATTTCCATACCGTCGTTCCACTGGTCCGTTATTGTCGCTCCCTGTATGGGGAGCGTGGATTGAAATCACTAAGTAGTGCGCCAGCAAGCAAATCCGTTGATGTCGCTCCCTGTATGGGGAGCGTGGATTGAAATCACTAAAAGCAATCATCATCACAAAAACTGCTAGTCGCTCCCTGTATGGGGAGCGTGGATTGAAATGCGAAGATTGAGCCTGCAACTGACGAAACTCCCTAGTCGCTCCCTGTATGGGGAGCGTGGATTGAAATAAATAATCGATAATTTCTTTGTACGGAATGTCGGGTGTCGCTCCCTGTATGGGGAGCGTGGATTGAAATTGCTAGTCCGTAATTTTCAATGTGTTCTAACCGGTCGCTCCCTGTATGGGGAGCGTGGATTGAAATGCCCTCTACTCTGATAGCTGTTGCATTATCCATCGTCGCTCCCTGTATGGGGAGCGTGGATTGAAATTGGAAAAGATTTAGAAAATGGGGTGGAGTACCAACGTCGCTCCCTGTATGGGGAGCGTGGGTTGAAATACCATTACCAATTGCTACAATATTGCTTCTTTTGTCGCTCCCTGTATGGGGAGCGTGGATTGAAATTATTTTCAACATGTGTGACTGTTCCGTCACGTACCGTCGCTCCCTGTATGGGGAGCGTGGATTGAAATTGATAACATTACCAGACATTCCAGAAAAAGTATTCCGTCGCTCCCTGTATGGGGAGCGTGGATTGAAATTTAGTACCATTCCTCAACACTGCTTGGAACGACAGTCGCTCCCTGTATGGGGAGCGTGGATTGAAATTCTCCGTCTTTACTAAATGAGTACAGTGACAAACCGTCGCTCCCTGTATGGGGAGCGTGGATTGAAATTCCAATCTCGGCGTCTTCTAACTTGAATATTTTCCGTCGCTCCCTGTATGGGGAGCGTGGATTGAAATTATGCCTGATATCTTGAATTTTAGCCATTAAAAAGTCGCTCCCTGTATGGGGAGCGTGGATTGAAATACCAAAAGCATGAATGGCCCGATGATCTGCAAGGTCGCTCCCTGTATGGGGAGCGTGGATTGAAATCGTAGACAACTAGATGATTTATACATAGAGAGATGTCGCTCCCTGTATGGGGAGCGTGGATTGAAATACTGAACCATAACCAACTATATGCTTTGGTTCAATGTCGCTCCCTGTATGGGGAGCGTGGATTGAAATCATCTAACACGGCTTTTATGATTTCATCTGCCAGTCGCTCCCTGTATGGGGAGCGTGGATTGAAATCCAGCCGGAATAGAATCCGGAGTCCCCGAAAACCGTCGCTCCCTGTATGGGGAGCGTGGATTGAAATATCGTTTAAACAGGCTTACGGCATTGATTTATACGTCGCTCCCTGTATGGGGAGCGTGGATTGAAATAGAAATGGTGAGCACGAAAGGAAAGCAGAGGAACGTCGCTCCCTGTATGGGGAGCGTGGATTGAAATATCTATATATTTTTTCTCGCCAACATTTGCCAAGTCGCTCCCTGTATGGGGAGCGTGGATTGAAATCTTATGCTAATTGCTTATTTTTGCATTAAAAAAGTCGCTCCCTGTATGGGGAGCGTGGATTGAAATAAATGTCTATAATTTAAATTCATTTACTAACCGGTTTAATTCTTCTGCTAACTTTGCAAGCTCATCCGAACTAGCGGTAACCTCTTCCATCGCAGAGCTTGTTTGCTGGGTTGATGCAGAAGTTTGCTCCACACCTGCTGCTGATTCTTCTGAGATAGCTGCAATTTCTTGGATGGATGTATTCATCGCTTGGTTATTTGCTGCGATGTCCATAAGGTTTTCGGATGCAACGTTAATTTTATTTCCCATATCTGCAACAGCTGCACGAATCTTCTCGAATGTTTCACCTGTTGTTTTTATTTGCTCCGTGCCTTGTACTACGTCTGTATATCCTTCTTTCAAGGAGGTGACGACCATACTAGATTCATTTTGAATGCTATTTACAATATCTGTAATGTTTGTTACAGAGTCAGAAGATTGTTCAGCAAGCTTTCTCACTTCATCGGCAACAACAGCGAATCCTTTTCCTTGTTCACCGGCTCGGGCAGCTTCGATGGCTGCATTTAGTGCTAGTAAATTTGTTTGATCAGCAATATCTTGAATAACTGAAACCAACTCTGAAATCTCTTGCGCGTGCGTGTCTAATCCCTCTACTTTTCTAACCGCATGATGGACAATTTTGTCAATAACAGCCATTTGCTCAGTAGAGGATTTCATTAACTCGGCTCCTTCGTCGGTCATTTGTAAAACCTCATCTGAAGATTGTTGGATGTGTTCACTATTTTCACTTGTCTCTTGCACTTTTGTAGTAAATACATTCATCTTGGAAGAAAGCTCACTTGCATTATTTGCTTGAGATTCGGAACCTGCTGCGATTTCTTGCATGGTTGATGCTACTTGTTCCGTCCCAGTCATTACTTCATTTGAAGATTGGGTTAGCTCTTCACTTTGGTTTGCTACGGTTTCAGACACGGTGTTAATCTGATGTAGTAGATTGCGCATATTTTTATTCATTTCATTTGTCGCAACACTTAGTTGTCCAATTTCATCCTCTAATTTCACTTCAATTGGTTCTTTGCTTAAATCCCCATTTGCAATTTCCTTCATTCTATCCATGACCATTTGAATTCGAGTCGTAATTCTTTTTGTGGTGAAAAACGATACGGTGATTGCTACAATCAGTGCTAGACTTAAGGTGATGGCAATTGGGGTTAAAATAGTTCGTGCCTTTTCTTGGAACTCTTCTACATTAACCGTACCGCCAAGAATCCATCCTGTAGTTGGATTTTTTGTGAACGCCATGATCTTGTCTTTCCCCTCGAATTGATAGTCAACAATCCCCTGGTCCCCAACTTTTTCGATTGCTTGATAGAACTCACTCTGGGACCCATCTTCTCCAATATATTGTTCATCTGGATGTGTGATGTATTTGCCAGCACGATCTAACACTAATGCATAGCCAGAATCACCGATTTTTATGTCGTTAACCATTTCTAACAGTGTATCAACAGATACATCGAGGGCAAACACACCAACAAGTCCGCTCGTATCATAGTAAGCACGAGCTGCAGTGACTACCGTATAATCTGAGCCATCCGATTTATAAGGTTCTGTCCAGATTGTTTCTCCTTCTGCCTCTACAGCATCTTGATACCATGGTCGCTCGGTAGGATTGTAACTTGAATCTGAGTCATCATGAGGATCGATTATCTCTGCTGTTTCCTCAACACCAATATACTCTTCTGTTTCCTCAATACCAATATAAATACCGAAAATGGTATCATCCGAATCTTTCATTGCAGCTAAGTCTTCCAAAATCTGCTCTTTATTATCATTGTCATAGTTGGAAAGAAGTTCACTGGAAGTAAAGCGGTCTATTGTATTAATTATATTTTTAAAGAAGATTTCAAACGTATCATTCATCCCGGTCATCTGGTTTTCTACGTTTTTCGTAAGTTCCTCCGTTGTATTCCTTGCACTAGATTGATAGCTTACAAAAGCCACCGCTCCTACAGCTAAAATCAGTAGAATTAAAAAGGGAATGATAATTTGACGTTGTAAATTTTTCGTGAAAAAACCATTTCTCCTAGAGGCTTTATTTGTAACCCTCTTAACCTTCCCATTAGCTGTTTTATCATTTTTCATTTTTTCTATTTCCCCTTCCATTTGAATTATCTAAGTTTGGTTAATCTCTATCTTATGTTGATATAAATTTAAGCATTTCTACGACAAATGTAATAGAAAATACTACGAATTGTTATTTTTACTTCAACCAACCAGATCAGCGCTTTAACTTAAAAATAAAGATAGAGAAACAATGATTAAGAGTTAAAAGGATTGGTATATACTACCTATATCGGGCATTTGTATATTTAGTAAAGGGATCCCTTAAAAGAGTTAATAGTTGAATTATTGGGATAAAGGCGATGTTAGACTAAAATTAGACACACCAAATTGGGATTGTATAATAGCCAAGAAATAGATCGAAGTGTATTAAAGAACAAAGTGTAAGAGTTATGATAAGGAATTTAATTTATATGTTGAAAAACTTGCGGAAGAATCATAAAATAAACAAGTCCATTCCTTTGATTGAATGAACTTGTTTATTTTAAGTACTAGTATAGTAGAGTGGGGTCCGCATTTCTTTAGTTATCAGTTTTCAGTTATTTCGATAACTTATAAAAAGACTATTTAAGCGCATCTACTGTTATTTCGGTTGCTTGTTTTATCAAATCATCATTATATGATGCGTCTTCTGTATCACGGCTTGAAAGAATTGCAATGACAATAGGTTCTTGATCAGGTGGCCACACAATCGCAATATCATTTCGTGTTCCGTAACCACCTGCGCCGCTTTTATCGCCAACTGTCCATTCTTCAGGTACGCCGGCGCGGATTAATGTGTCCCCGGTAGTATTCGTTTGAAGCCACTCTAATAGCATATCTTGCTTGGGCTTAGATAGTAAATGATCATCAAGCGCGAAAGCTTGCAAGCTTGTAACAAGTGCCTTTGGAGTGCTTGTGTCACGAATGTCTCCTGGTTGAGCTTCATTTAAATTTGGTTCTGTCCGATTAGAATGTAAAACGGTATCTCCTATATCCCTCATTGCTTTCTCCAAACCATCCGGACCACCTAATTCATTAAATAATAAATTACCCGCAGTATTATCGCTGTAACGAATAGCTGCTTCGCTTAATTCCAATAAGGTCATTCCAGAATCTACATGTTTCTCTGTAATCGGGGAATAGGTGACCAAATCATCTTTCGTATAAGTAACCGTTTCGTTTAATTCTTCCATTGTGTTCTGTTGTAGAACCGCTCCAACTGCTAATGCTTTTACCGTAGAGGTAAAGGCGAATCGTTCATCAGCTTGATAATCAATTATTTTTCCAGAACCAGTGTCAATCGCATAAACACCAAGTTTAGCATCAAACTCTTTCTCTAATTGGGCGAAATGGTTGTCTATCGTCTGATTGGATTCTTCGTTACTTGAGTTAGATACGGACTCGCTCGAATCCTTTTCTTTTGTACATCCAATCAATCCAATGACTGCCATAAAGCAAATTGCTAGTATGAACTTTCTAGTATTGAATATCTTCTTCAAAATAAACCCTCCCTAAAAATTTAACTTGTAGACTACAAGTGTAATACAATATTACGTTTGTAGTCTATGATTGTCAATTACTTTTTTTATATTTTTTGTATTGAACAAACCATGCTAGCATGTTATATTACAATTGTAATATTGAGATAGACATGGTAAGTAGACATGTTTCCCACATACTTGATAAAGTGAAACTTCATTCAGTGGGGGTTTCCTTACCTCCCCAACTGAATGTTAGTTGAACAGAATCAGGTTTTGGTTTTCCCCCTTGTTTAGAGGTGGGGGTATTACAGAGCGTTAATACGTGATAAATTTACTGGTAACCGACAGAATTGAGGTCGAAAGCTATGTTTTTTACTAATTTTGTAATCAGTTTACTCTTACCTACCTTTACAATTATAGTAATTTTGCTGATTAAAAAGATATTCCAGAAGCAGCTATCAGCAAAATGGCATTATAATCTATGGTTTTTGTTATTATTTGCGTTGGCTATTCCATTTTTACCGGAAGAGCTCCTTCCTTTTGATGGTCATTTTATTGCTCTGGATTCCATTGAGAGTAACGAAAATCGTTACACTATTGATTCAGGAGAAGTGGAAGGAGAACGTGAAAATTGGATGAAGGATTTTTCAGTATCCGTCAATCGTTCAAGCCCTGATTTCTTAATCAATTTCTTTGTAAGTTTGTGGATGACAGGAATGCTATTTATGGGCATCTTGACCATAAAATCCTGGTATAAGCTAAAAACTATCAAAAAAACAACACAACTCATTCAAAATAAAGAATTGCTATTGCTATTTGAACAATGTAAGCAGCAATTAAAGCTAACTAAGCCTTTTACCTTTAACGTAAGCGTAAGAGAGTCGCCAGTAATAAAGTCTCCGCTGGCTTTTGGTTTATTTAAGCCCTATATCGTATTACCAACAAATTTAGATCAATGGCTTACTACGGAAGAGATCAAATATATTCTGCTGCACGAATTACATCATTTAAAAAACAAAGATGTCCTGACCAATTACTTTGTTATTATTTTCCAAATTCTGTACTGGTATCATCCACTAGTTTGGTTTTCTTTTAGAGAAATGAGGTTGGATCGCGAGATTGCTTGTGACACTGCGGTGTTAAATTCAATGGGTGGGGATTGTGCTGTCGATTACGGAAATACCATCTTAAATTTTGCTGAGAAAACGTCAAAATTAAAAAACCTTGCTTTGGCAAACCACTTGAATGGTTCAAAGAAGCATATTAAGAAACGTATCATCAATATTGCCGGTTTCACACAAGAATCTAAGCTGCTGAAACTAAAAAGTATACTCATTTTTCTCATGGTTGGGATAATCTTATCTTGTCAATTACCATTTGTTTCCGCTATGGCAAGTGGCAATGATCAATACAAATTTAATCATGAGCGCGTGACTTACGAGGATCTTAGTACGTATTTCAAGGATGATGAAGGTAGTTTTGTATTATATGATGCACAGGCTGATAGTTATAGGATTTATAATAAAAATCAAAGTACATTAAGGGTTTCACCGAATTCAACTTACAAAATTTATAGTGCATTATTTGGTATGGAGGCAAATACGATAACAAGTGAAAACTCCACTATCAAATGGGATGGTGAGGATTATCCTTTTGATTCCTGGAATAGAGATCATAATTTATATACAGCAATGGCGAATTCGGTAAACTGGTATTTTCAGGAATTAGATAAATCAATGCCACTTGATAAGATCCAAGAAAATTTAAAAGGAATTCATTATGGCAATTACGACGTTTCTGCTGGAAAAGAGCGTTATTGGATGGAGTCATCCTTAAAAATATCTCCAGTTGAACAGGTGCAATTGTTAAAAGCATTTTATTTCAATGAATTTGGCTTTGAAGAGAAGAATGTGCAAGCCGTTAAAGATTCGTTGCGAATTAAGGAATTAGACGATTTCCATTTATCTGGGAAAACCGGTACCGGTATGGTTAATGGTGAAAATATTAACGGCTGGTTTATTGGTTACGTAGAAAATGGAGTAAACATATACTTCTTTGCAACAAATATACAGAATGATACCGATGTGTCTGGAAGTAAAGCTGTAGATATTACATTATCTATTTTAAACGATAAAGGCATCTTTAAGGATGAATGAAATTGTGTCTAAGTGAAATGTTTTTCAGCAAATATAATCGGGAGGTCGGTAACAGTGTCTAAACATATACCTAATATATCCGAAGCGGAATGGGAAGTTATGAACGTTCTTTGGGAAAAAGCCCCGCAGACAGCGAATGAAGTAATTTCTTCTTTACAGGAAAAAACAGACTGGAAGCCTAAAACCGTACGCACACTTCTTGATCGCCTCGCACAAAAAGAAGTGGTTGGTATTAATAAAAATCAAAAGATCTATACCTTCTATCCCAAATACTCTCAGGAAGAATGTCAGCGTGCCGAGGCAAAATCCTTTATTAAACGGATTTATGGTGGAACGGTAAAATCCATGCTCGTTCAGTTTATGGAAGAGGAATCTTTGTCTGAAGAGGATATTAAAGAGTTACGTACGATTCTAAATAAAAATCAGAAAAAGTAATGTTTTAAGGTGGGAGGGCACAGGTACCCGTTCTTTTACCTTGCAACATTGAAACAATACAGAACCTTCCCTATGTTTATTATCATAGATTTATAGTAAACTAAAGCTATTCTTTTATTCATCCAAAGCAGTTTTAGGAGGCTTCCAGTGAAAGAAATAATTATTATATTGGCAGAAATAGTGAATGACATCCATGATCTATTGACCGATATGTTCGGTTTACATATGACAGATAAACAGCTTCATTTCTGGATAATTGGTATTATTGGAATGGTTACATTCTTCATGGTGCATTTCTTCTTTAAAATTATTGAAAAGATGAAATGGAGTACGACTATTCTTTCCTTTGTTTATACGTTTACGGTAATGGTTGTCCTTGTCTTTGCTATCGAACTGCAGCAAGCAATTACGAACAGGGGGAATATGGAATTTGCTGATGCAGTGATGGGGTTGTGGGGATTTATAGTGTTCTTTCTGGTTTATGCTGTAATAGCAATACTCGTTTATTTCCTATTTAAGACATTTAAAAAGAAAAAACGGAGATAGTTTTTCGTATGAAATGATGCAAATTTAGGAACTCTATATTTCTATTATATACAGCGTGATTGTTAGGTGCTTGTCTTTTGTATTAGCGAATTTGTTCTGGTCATTTACTAAGGGTATATTCAGAGTCCCTCCTCTATGACTGTACTGTTGACGTAATCGGATAACGAACCTGTCCCGCAGTCTAAATAAAAATAGCTCCGTTCATTATAATAATGACCGGAGCTGTTTTGCTGCCTGAAATAAAATTAGAGAGTTTTAGGAACCAAGTTAAAGCAACGTTTGTAAATCCACTTATAATCTTCTTCCGTCAAGTCGCGTGGGTTACCTACTGTTTGTGGATCTTTCATCGCTTCTTTTGCAAGCCTATCAATCATATCAGGGGATACACCTTGTTCTTCTAAATTTGGAATATCCAATTCTTCTGCAAGTTTATAAACTTCATTAACCGCTGCTTTTGCCGCTTCTTCCGTTGTCATATTGAATGTATTCACGCCGAGGGCTTGTGCAATTCTAGCAAATTTAGCTGGATGACCTTTCCAGTTATATTCCATTACAGGGCCCATCATAGTTGCAACACACTGACCATGTGCAACTGGGATAATACCACCGAGTGTTTGAGACATCGCGTGCGCTGCTCCTGCTGATTCACTTCCGTAAGCTAATCCTGCAAGCATGGCAGCTTGAGCCATCCCGTATCTTGCTTCAATGTCACCGCCATCCGAGTAAGCACGACGAATATATTTTCCAACATATTCGATTGCAAGTAGTGCGACTGCATCTGTAACCGGTTGGGCATAATGCATCGTGTAGCATTCGATGGCATGTGCAAGTGCGTCAATACCTGTCATTGCCGTAACGTGTGGAGGCATGGAAACATGTAATTCCGGATCAATAATCGTTAAGTGCGCAGCGATAAGTGGTCCGCCTGTATTAAATTTGAATTCACGTTCCTCATCTGTAATCACTGCCCATTGTGTTACTTCTGAACCAGTTCCAGCGGTGGTAGGGATTGTTGTTAGTGCTGGAATTCGGTTCTCAAGCGGCTTTTTGCCTTCCGCTGCTTCATACTCTAAAACGGAAGCATTATGAGCTATTTCAACACCAATTGCTTTTGCTGTGTCCATGGAGCTTCCTCCTCCTACAGCAACAAGCCCATCACAGTTATCTTCTTTGTATTGTTTGCTTCCTTCTGCAATAAGACGTACCGGCGGGTTTGGTTCTACTTTATTAAATAAAGAAATCTCGATTCCAGCTTCTTTTAAATAGTTCTCAATTGGCTTTGTTACACCAGCTTCATAGATTCCCGGGTCGGTAACTAATAGTGCTTTTGTAACGCCAAGGTTTTTAACTTCTTCTCCAATATGCTTGATAGATCCAATCCCGTGTTTAATCGCTGTTGGTAATTCGAATTGGTGAAAATTATACATTTGTTCAACTTTCATATTTAAACTCATTAATAAATACCTCCTAAGTACTTTTAAGTGTTTAGACATTTATAAGATTTCATGGCTGTAGATTATTTGTATTTACTGCATCAGCCGCGTCCACTCTGCGCCAAGCAACTAGCAGATCTTTTGATGGGACGAGCAATGCGGCGCTGTCCCAGGCGCCCGCGAAACGAATCGCGAACTGAGCCTGCAAGGGCGCCTCCGCTTTTGATATTAAAACCAGTTCATTGTTTCCGGTTTCAAATTATGGAATATATGTTTTGTTTCTTGGTATTCTTCCAGTCCCATGCCTCCTAGTTCGCGGCCAATTCCAGATTGCTTATAGCCTCCCCATGGAGCGTGTGGGAAGTAGATATTAAAATCATTAATCCATACGGTACCCATGCGCATTTTTGCAACACAGCGTTCTGCTTTTACGATATCTTTTGTCCATACACCGCCGGATAGTCCGTAAATGGAATCATTTGCTAGTTTGATCGCTTCTTCTTCGGTTTTGAATTTCTCCACTGTAATTACAGGACCGAAAGCTTCGTCTTGAACAACACTCATGTCGGTCGTGCAATTCGTCAAAATGGTAGGCAGATAGAAAAAACCATTTTGGAGTTCTGCATCATCTGGACGTTTGCCTCCGACTGCGACAGTTGCTCCTTCTTTAATTCCTTTTTCAACATACCTTTCGACCTTTTTTAAATGCTCTTCAGAAATAAGTGGTCCCATCTGTGTTGTTTCATCAAAGCCATTACCGAGTTTAATCTTTTTCACTCGCTGGGTCAGTGCGTCGACAAATGTATCATGGATGCTTTCCTCGACGATGATTCTCGTTCCGGCTGAACAGATTTGTCCAGCATGAAAATATACAGCGTTTAAGGCTTGATCGATTGCTACTTCTAAATCGGCATCGGCAAAAATAACATTCGGGTTCTTGCCACCGAGTTCGAGTGCGATTTTTTTCATGTTGTGACTTGCAGCCTGCATAATCGTTTTTCCTGTTTCGATTCCGCCGGTAAAGGAAATTAAATCTACATTTTTGTGACTCGAAAGCTCTGCGCCAACTGTGTTTCCAGGGCCAAGTACAAGGTTGGCAACACCTTTAGGTACACCGGATTCTTCGATTAATTCAAAGATTTTAATATGTGTAAGTGGCGTAATTTCACTCGGCTTGATGATGAGTGTGTTTCCAGTGACGAGAGCTGGAGCTAGTTTCCAAGAAGCTTGAAGTAGTGGGTAATTCCAAGGAGTAATTTGCCCACAGACACCAACAGGTTCTTTCACTACTTTGCTGATCGAATTCGGGATGGGAGAGTTTATTATTTCGCCTCCATCTTTATCGGCAAGCTCGGCATAGTAACGGAAGACACCGGCAATATCTTCCATATCCCACCGGCTTTCTTCTAGTGTTTTTCCGGTATCTAATGATTCAAGTTTTGCAAGTTCTTCTTGATCACGGTCAATCAGGTCCGCGATTTTTTTAACGATCTTGGCACGTTCTGTAGCTGGCGTATTCGGCCAATCGCCTTGATCGAAAGCTTCTCTTGCTGCAGCGATTGCTTTTTCGGAATCCTGTGCGTTTCCATCAGCAACAACCGCAATGACCTCTTGGTTATACGGATTAATAATATCTCTTGTATTTCCTGAGATTGCTTCAACCCACTGGCCATTTATGTATTGTTTTTTTATGTCCAATACCGAAACCTCCTCATTTTGTTACGTTGCTTTGTTGTTAAGTTTGTTAAGAAAAAATTTAACGTTTTGAACAAATTTAATCTAACACATAAAAAAGTGTGTGTCAAAGAGATTTAGTCAATTTTTAACACATGTATGCTAGGAAAAAATAGTTTTATAAATTAATATATATAGGTAACGAAGCGGTTTGGCATGTTTTCATCCACTTGACATTTATTTTAGAAAGAGTAGTATTAAGTTTGTTAAGAAAAAATTTAACAAAATGAACAATAGGCAAGGAGAGTAAGTCATTGGGAAGCTTAAATGATAAAGAAGCGAGAGAAAAATTGGACTTTGCCAAGGATCAAGTCATTGGTGCTATCGCAGAAACGATGGATTTATACGGAGTGACGCCAGCCGCCGGTAGGTTGTACGCCACGATGTATTTTGAAGATAAAATGAATTTGGATGAGATGCTTGAAGAAATCGGGATGACTAAAGCAAGTATGAGCACAAGTGTGCGTAAATTGCAGAACATCGGTTATGTAAAGCGTGTTTATACGAGGGGCTCAAGAAAACATACTTATACAGCGGAAAAAAATTTCTTTAATACCTTTATGTCCTTCTACTGTCAACAATGGGAGCGAGAAGTAAGTATGAACTTGGATGCAGTTCAACTTGCTGAGAAGGAATTAGCAGAAATTATTAATGATGAGTCAATAGCAGATGAAATAAAAGAAGAAGCGAAAGAGCATTACGACATGTTGAATGAATCGAAAGTATATTATCATTGGTTAAGAAAATTAGTAGCAAGTATTCGTTCGGGAGAAATATTTGAATTTTTACCAAAGGAAAATGAAGAAACTTAAATTTTACGGGAGGCAATCTAATTCATGAGTTTGAGAAGGGGAATATTATTTGTCTTTACTTTTTTGATGATAGGTGTTCTTGCGGCATGCGGCAATGGAGATGCAGAAGGTGCATCGTCAGAAAGCGCTGCAGAAAGTGCGGATGAGACGATCGATATTGGACAAATTAGTTGGGCAGAAAACATTGCTGTCACAAATATGTGGAAAGTCATTCTTGAGGAAGAAGGATATGATGTTGAGTTTCACTTATTAGATATGGGGACACAAATGGCAGCACTCGCAAATGATGAATTGGATGTCAACTTGGAATTTTGGCTGCCGGTTCAAGATAAGAACTATCTCGAGCAATATCAAGAGCAAATCGATTTTTCAGAAGAGGTTTGGTATGACAATGCTAAGGTTGGATTAGTTGTACCAGCATATATGGAAGATATCAATAGTATTGAAGATTTAAATGAGAACAAAGAACTGTTTGAGAATCAGATTACTGGATTTGATCCTGGTGCCGGAACAATGGATACTACCGAGGAAATGATTGCAGAATACGAGTTGGACTTTGAGCTTGTACCAAGTTCCGAACCAGCGATGCTTACAGCAATTGAGGAAGCAATTCGTGAAGAGGCCCCAATTGTCGCGCCATTATGGAACCCACATCGTGTGTTTTCGGAAATGGACTTAAAATATCTAGACGATCCTAAAAACATGTTCGGGGAAACGGAAAAAATTCATCACGCAAAAAGGTTAGGTTTCGCTGACGATTTCCCAGAAGTTAATCAATGGTTAAAGAACTGGAAAATGGATGATGATTCCATTGGGGAATTAATGAGCTATGTAGCTGAAGCGGAAGAGGCTGGAGAAGAACCGATTGTTGGTGCAGAAAAATGGGTAGAAGACAATCGAGATTTGATTAACGAATGGTTAAGTGAATAAGTAGAAATAACGGGAACGTAATCTACTCTCCTATGTTGATGGAGAGTGGGTTCGTTCTTTTTTTTATCCTCTGGGAGATTATAAAGTGAAACTTCATTCAGTGGGGGGATTACAGACCGTTAATGCGTGATAAAATTGCTCTACATCACTGTGCCGAGAAGACTTTACATAGTACAGTTGACTAGCTCAATATAATAAACGGACAGCTTCAGTAGCGAATTCAAGCAAGGTAAGTGTTTTCAGATGTTGATAAGATTTTTCAGCCCGAGTGAACTAGAATCTTGTTCAAACGGGAATGAGACTCCTCTATTTATCCGAACGGACTGGAATCTGCTTCATTCGATTGATTAGAGCCCTCCTATTCACTCGAATGATCTGGAGTCTGCTTCATTCGATCAATTAGAGCCCTCCTATTCACTCGAATGATCTGGAATCTGCTTCATTTGATTAATTAGAGCCCCGCTATTCACTCGAACGGACTGGAATCTAGTTCATTCGATCAATTAGAGTCCCGCTATTCACTCGAATGGTCTGAAATCACCTTCAAACGAGACATTAGAAGCCTCTAATCACTCAATTGAAGTTTTGGGATCATGTCCATACCAGAGGGTAGTTTACTGTTTTAGCTGCGAAAGTTGAAACCTTACATACAGACTCCACGGTTATGCGCTCATAACCTAAAAAGTTAAATAGTTTTATGAATAATAATATAAAATTATGCGGTATTGCATAACAACTTTATTTACGATGGATGTTCTTTTCCGGAAATAGCAGATGCCAGCGCATTTTCTAGCGTTTTTTTATTACGTCTTATGTTGGCATAAAAATTGCAAGGTGAATAACAAATATTAAATAAATTATGAATAGGAGATGATTTATTTTGTTTGCTGATAAAGTATTATCGAGTCAGTCTGTTTTTACCGGATTAGATGATGTTGCCAAACCAGGTGCAATTGCAATTAAGGACAATAAAATTATTGCAACTGGATCGTTAGAAGAAATTCAATCTTTTATAGGACCGAACACAAAGGAATATGATTTTGGAGATCAGACAATTATGTCTGGTTTTCACGATTCACACATTCATCTTATGCTAGGAGCTTTATTAACGCATGGCAGTGTTGATTTATCAAGCACCTCCTCATCTAGAGAGGCACTAGAAAAGATCATGCTATTTGCAAATGAAAACGAAGAGAAAGATTGGATTATTGGCTTTGGCTGGGATCATCTAAGTTGGGGAGAGGAATTTCCGGATCGCTCGATGCTTGATCGGGTAATCGGTGAGCGTCCTGTATTCTTATTTCATGCGGAGTTTCACTATACATGGGTTAACAGTAAGGCGTTGGAAATTACTGGGATAACAAGTCGAACAAAAAATCCGCCTAACGGAGAGATACAGAAAAATGAAAAAGGTGACCCCACTGGGATACTGATAGAAACTGCAACTTCTTTAGTGGCGGATACTGCATTAACGATGTCTGAGAAAGAACAAGAAGAATTGCTGGAATTGTTTTTAAAAGATGCAGCTAAATTAGGAATTACCTCAGTGAATGATTTATATATCAATAGTTTTGAACAAATGCATGGTGAGACGCTATTCAACTTATTTAAGAAGTTCGATGAAAGGAATAGATTATCTACACGAATACACCTTTATTCCGTGTTGGATGATAATTTAGAAGAAGCTAAGAGATTAAGAAAGAAGTTCAATACAGGAAAGCTAAAACATACAGGCTTAAAACAGTTTATAGATGGTGTCGTGACAAGTCATACTGCTTATATGCTCGATCCTTATACAGATAAAAATGATACAAAAGGAAGTACCGCTTTACCTAAAGATGTGATAAAAAAGTATACTTTAGAAGCAGATAAAGAAGGTTTTCAAATCCGTTTTCATGCGATAGGAGACGGGGCGATTAACTTTAGCTTAGACATTTTTGAGGAAGCAAAAAGGATCAATGGAGACCGTGATTCTCGTCATGCTTTAGAACATATTGAAGTTATTGATCCAAAAGACATAGCAAGGCTTAAAAGATTAGGGGTTGTTCCTTCCATTCAGCCTTCCCACTTAGCACTTATGCCGATCGAGAGCCATACGGATAGAGTTGGTAAAGAGAAGCATCCATATATTTACCCATGTAAGTCATTGCAAGGAGAAGAAATTAAGTTATCCTTTGGTACAGACTTTCCAGTTACTATATTAGATCCAATGTTAGAGATTTATTATGCGGTAACTAGGAAGGATTACACGGGAGAATATGTGTGGAATCCTGAAGAAAAAATATCCCTCTCTGAAGCATTAAAAGCTTATACGAGCGGGTCAGCCTATAGTGTTTTTAGAGAAGATGAATTAGGAACATTAGAAAAAGGAAAGTTAGCCGACATTATCGTACTTGATAAAAACATCTTTCAAGCTAATCCAGAAAACATTCCTAATACAAAAGTGATATTAACAATGGTTGACGGCGATATTATTTTTATGGCAAATGAAGTAGATCGTAGTATTACGACCGGGTAAACACATCTGCAGAAGATTAGTGACTTAAAATGTATCCAGGTTTTAAGAAAAATAGCTTACAGGGGGAAATTATCATGAATGAAGATGTCCAATTATCAAGATCTCTCACTTTGACCTCCATTATAGCTTATGGATTTGCATTTATGGCTTTAATTACAGTGTTTAGCACGTATGGTGTAGCATCTCAAATATCCCAGGGAATGGTGGCAGGATCATATGTTTTAGCTTTGATTGTCATGCTATTTACTGCTTATAGCTACGGGCAAATGGCAAAGGCGTATCCTGTTTCGGGTTCTGCATATACGTACACTCGAAAAGCTATCAGTCCTTACGCAGGTTTTTTAATTGGTTGGGCAATTCTGATGGATTATTTGTTTATACCGATGGTTAATTTTTTATTGTTCGGGATATTCTTTTCGGCGGCTTTTCCTGAGATACCTATGCAGCTTTGGATACTCGTGTTAATCGTCGTCGTAACGTATGTGAATGTGAAAGGTGTAAAAGTTGGGGCAAGAGCAAATATGCTAGTTTTGAGTTTATCTTTGTTATTTTTGCTTATATTTAGCATTTTGTCTATTAAGGCAATCGTTCAAGGTACGGGAACAGGAATGCTTCTAAATATAGAACCCTTCTTTAACTCTAATGAATCCTTTAAATATGTTATCGCAGGAGCCGCGCTGCTTTGTTTCTCCTTTCTTGGATTTGATGCCGTTTCAACTTTTTCAGAAGAAGTGAAAAATCCAAAGAAAAATATACCGCGTGCCATTCTCATCGTAACTATTATCGGAGGGATAATATTTATTATTGTCTCCTATCTCGCTCATAATGTTTGGCCCGACTATAATAGTTTTAAAGATGCTGATGCTGCATCTTATGAAATAATGGCGCGTGTCGGAGGAAGCGCTTTAGAATCAGCATTTTTAGCTGTAACTGCAATTGTTGTATTTGGTTCTGCCTCTGCAGCACAAGCAAGTGCTTCTCGTGTTTTATATGCCATGGGGAGGGACGGGCAACTTCCGAAAAGTTTCTTTGGGAAACTGAGTAAGAAAACAAAAGTTCCAGTCAATAATATTTTGCTGATTAGTTTATTATCTTTATCAGCATTATTCTTAAGTCTAACCTTGGTTGCTTCCTTTATTAATTTTGGAGCATTAATTGCTTTTGCTTTTGTAAATATTTCGGTTATTGTTTTATACTTTGGTAAAGAAAGAAAGCGCTCTCTTCGCGGGATTATTAAGTATTTTATTATTCCTTCAGTAGGATGTTTGTTAAATGTTGTACTCCTATTCAACTTAGATAGTTATTCTAAAATATTGGGAAGTATTTGGTTCGGGCTTGGTGTGTTATATTTGATATTTTTAACAAAAGGATTTAGACAGAAGCTTCCGGAGATGGAAATGGATAAAGATAAGGCTGTGTAAAATAATAATATCCGCGCGATAATGAATACTGACACGATTTTGCTACGTTGAATAAAACAGAAATAGTATTATGATTATTTCGAATACCGTGATACAATGTGAATTGATCTGTAAAAGGGGTGCTTATATTGAATCAGACAATTTCTAGTAAATTAAAACCTATATTTGCAGTTTCAATGGACATTGATCAAGTATGTTTTTCAGAGCAAATAGCAAATCGCATGGATCCTTATGTATTTTTAACGAAGAATAACGAATTAAGTGCATACGTGGATTTAAGAGATTTGAAAACATCAGGAAAGAAGAACAAAGATATACGTGTAGAACAAATACGTTCCAATGCAATATCTATAGAAAATATAGAGATATTCAAGCCGGGTAAGGAAATTACCATGTCGTTTGTATTCAAAGTGCTTGGAAACCCGATTGTTTTAGTTAAGAATAATGAAGATGAATTAATGGGATATATTACCCGAGAAGACATGCTGATTGGTTTGTTTCGTAAAGAGAAAAATATTAATATACTTAAGCTACTCTTGGGTTCAATACCGATGGGTGTTTTTGTAGTTGACCACAATCAAAAAATTATTAATTGCAATGAAACTGGTCTAAATATGATCCAATCCGCAAGCAGTGAAGTAATGGGAAGCGATGCAGGTCAGATTTTCAATCAGGAAAAGTTGAATAATGTGTTCTCGACAGGGGCAATTCTGTTAAATGAAATTCATTTTATAAATGAAATGGGCGTATTGGTTGATTATAGTCCAATTGAGACGGCAGAGGGAAATGTTGAAGGCGCTATCATTATTGTGCAGGATCTTCCAAAAGTGGGGGAAATGGCACTGGAAATGGAAGCAGTCAAAGATTTAAACAGAGATATGAATGCCATTCTGTCTACCATCTATGATGAACTTTTAGTTATTGATAACAAAGGAACACTTATACGACATAGCGAGAATTACATCAAAGATTTTTGGCCGAGGCCCCTTAAAGAGCTGATTGGTGAAAATATTTTGGAGTTAGAGAATGAAGGTGTTTTTTCTCCTTCTGTAATAAGGTTGGTCTTAGAGAAGAAAGAAAAGGTTTCCGTCGTTCAAGAAACAATAAACGGAAAAAAGATATTAGCTGTAGGGAATCCTATTTTTAATAGTGCAGGGGATTTACAAAGAATAGTTGTGGCTTCGAGAGATATTACAGAAAATACGAAACTAAGATCCGAACTAAAACAAACGAAGGAAATGACGAAAAAGTATGAGCAAGAACTGAATCGCCTAAAAAACAAGGAGGATCCCTCAAAAGATATTATTTATGGCAGCTTAAAGATGCAAAAAGTTGTTAATCAAATTGAGAAGATAGCAAACTTTTCTTCTACTGTATTAATCCAAGGTGAATCGGGAGTAGGGAAAGAATTAATCGCACGTGCAATACACACGAAGAGTAACCGATCAGATAAGCCATTTCTAACAATAAATTGCGGCTCTATCCCAGAGAATTTACTGGAAAGTGAACTCTTTGGATATACGAAAGGCTCGTTTACCGGGGCTGATTCTCAAGGGAAAAAAGGTTATTTTGAACAGGCAAACGGCGGGGTGTTGTTTCTTGACGAGATTGGCGACATGCCAATGTCATTACAAGTGAAATTGTTGAGGGTATTACAAGAGGACGAAGTTGTTCCTATCGGGAGTGTTACGCCAATTCCTATTGATGTCCAGATTGTTGCCGCGACGAATAAAGACTTAAAAAAGCTGGTGGAAGATGGAAGTTTCCGAGAGGATTTATATTACCGGATTAATGTTATTCCAATCCATGTTCCGCCCCTTGGAGAGAGACCGGAAGATATTCCGTTATTAGCTTATCATACCCTTGAAAAGTTAAACCACAGATATGATAAAAATTGCTACCTTTCACCAGAAGCATTAAATTTATTAGAAAGCTATTCATGGCCTGGCAACATCCGCGAACTACAAAACTTAATTGAACGACTATTTGTAACCGCTGATGAGGAAGTAATAACGGCTGAATTAGTAGAACACTTTTTGTCACATGAAACAGTTCATAAGCCGTTCCCTTTAATTAATGGGATTGTTCCCCTGAAACAAGCAAAGGAAGAAATAGAGGAGCAGTTAATTATATTAGCAATGAAAAAACATAAAACGACAATAAAGGCTGCTGAAGCGCTTGGGATCAGCCAATCTGCAGTTAGTCGAAAATACCAGCAAATTTTACAAAGGGAAAATTAACGGCATAAGTAAAAACCAACTTTCATAAAAAAGTTGGTTTTTATGCATTATTGCATAATGTTATCCGTTAATGCATAAATAAATCGATGTAAAAATCTTAATAGATTAAAAGTTTATTAATGTAAATGCCAGATCACCATATATTACGCGATTTTTTACAATGAAAATAAAAGTTGGCATGATTTTTGCTTTATATTATTTGAATACTAAAATTGGAGGTTTTAATTATGGTAAAAGAAGTCTCTGTCTTAAAGTCGAAAACTGACGAACTAGCTGAATTAGATAAAAAACACTTTATCCATCCTACTTCAGCACCTAAAAAAGGTGCACAAGATGGGCCGGATATTATTTTTTCCGACGGTCAAGGTATTTTTGCTAATAATTTAGAAGGTGAAGCTTATATTGATGGGATGTCCATGCTTTGGAATGTGAATATTGGTCATGGTCAAAAAGAACTTGCGGAAGCTGCGAATGAGCAAATGTTAAAAATTGCTTACTCTTCGGCATTTAAGGGCTTTTCGAATGTACCAGCTATTAAACTTGCTGAAAAATTAGCATCTATCGCTCCAGGTGATTTAAATTCAGTTTTTTATACTTCGGGTGGTTCTGAATCAAATGACACCGCTTTCAAATTATCAAGATTTTATTGGTCATTAAAAGGAAAACATGAAAAAAAGAAAATTATTGCAATGAGGGACGGATATCATGGTGTAACACAGGCTGCGCAGAGTGCTACTGGGATTCCAACAACACACGAATTTGCGGGAGCTAGTGTGGAAGGGTTTTACCATGCAACACCACACTTAACAAATTGTGAATTGGGCGATAAAAATGATCCAAATTATGAACAGTCTATTCGATATCTTATTGAGAAAGAAGGAGCAGATACAATTGCAGCGGTAATTATCGAGCCAGTTCAAGGAGCAGGCGGGGTAAATATTCCACCTGAAGGTTATTTGCAAGCCGTTAGAAAACTTTGTGATGAGTTCAATATTTTATTTATCGCAGACGAAGTGATTTGTGGATTTGGCCGCACAGGAAAAATGTTTGGAGTTGAAAATTGGGAAGTAGTCCCTGACTTAATGTGTATTGCTAAAGGGATTACAAGTGGTTATTCGCAGTTGGGAGGCGTAATGATTAGCGATACGGTAAGAGAAGCTATCGTAAATTATGAGGGAGTAATGGCTCATGGCTTTACCTATAGCGGACATCCAACAGCATGTGCAGTAGCGCTGAAAAACATTGAAATTATTGAGCGCGACGGTATCGTAGAAAATGCCAAAGCAATGGAAAAAGAAATGCAAAAAGGATTGGCATATCTGGAAGAAAAGCACGACATTATAAGAAATAGCCGTTCTATTGGACTGCTCGCTGCATTTGAACTCTATAACTCTGCAACCGGTGAACATTTCGATCCATCTTTACAAGCAGCAACGAAAGTGGTTGATGAATGTTTTAATCGCAAGCTTATTCTCCGAGCTATTGGGGATTTCAGAGTTGCAATCGCACCACCACTAGTTATTAACAAACAAGAAATTAATGACATGATTCACATTATTGATGAGTCTATCACCGCTTTTAAAAAGACGATCTAGTAATACAGAGGTTCAAAAGGTCCCCGCAGCTACCCGGAGACTTTTTGAACTTACAAGTCTATTATGGACAGAAAAGTAAGCATGATAAGCGAGGGAAGATAATGATTAACAAATTAGTATTAAGCGGATCAGCGAGGGATATAGGATATAAGCATGGTGCATATGGAAAAAAAGAAGTTTTACAAAGTCTAGAAACATATGAAAAATTATTTCACGGCTATCAGCATATTGACTGGTCAGAAGCAAGGGAGCGTGCGCTTACGCATCTTGATGCAATAGAAAAATACGATGTAACCATGATTGAAGAAATGGAAGGGATTGCAGCAGGTGCGGGGGTAGATTTTGAAGATATATTAGCTCTTAATGCGCGTAGTGAAATTGCACTGGCCGGATATAAAGGAACATCATTTTCAGATGGCTGTACAGCAATAGCAGTTACCGAACCAACTATATCAGAAACAATTATTGGTCAAAATTGGGACTGGAAGCCTTCGCAAATAAATAGTCTTTTATTACTGAACATACAACATGAAGGCAGGCCGGATATTACGATGGTGACGGAGGGAGGAATGATCGGGAAAATTGGTTTTAATTCTTCCGGTGTAGGGATATGCTTTAACGCATTGATTACTGATAAAAAGTCAGATGAAGTTCCGATCCATTTAGGGTTACGGGCAGTCCTTAATTCTCATTCTTTAACGGAAGCTATTTCAAAAATCAAAGGGACGCAAATGGCTTCTGCTGCTAGTTTCCTGATTGGTTATGATGAAGGAAATGGAAATGGAATAGCTGTTAATCCTGAGGTGTCTCCATTTGGCATTGATTATGTTGGAGGAGAGGACGGGAAATTAGTACATACAAACCATCTCCTATCCGAAAACATTAAACAGAATTTAAAAGATATGAACGAATTCAGATTTGATGATTCGATGCTTCGTAAAAAGAGAGCGGAACAGCTTATAAATACAACCATTGCAAATAAAGAGCCAATAGACGAAGAAACATTCAAAACATGGCTTTCAGATGAATTTAATGCACCAAATTCTATTAACCACTTTGAAAACGAGAGAGCACCAGAACACCGGAGAATGGAGACTGTTTTTTCTATCGTAATGAATCTATCAAAAAGAATAGCATATCTTCGGGTCGGAAAATCTCTTGATAACAATAAATATGAAGAAATCAGCTGGAGGAATTCGAATGCTATATATTAATGGTGAATGGATACAAACAGATGAAAAAATAAAAGTCGTAAACCCCGCAACAGGTGAAATAATTGAAACCGTTTCAACAGGTGGGAGAGAGGAAACGAAAAAAGCAATTGCAGATGCAAAAGAAGCATTTAAGCAATGGAAAAAAACAACTGGTAATGAACGAAGTGCCTATTTACAAAAAGTGGTTCAATTAATGAGGGAAAAGTCAACAGAATTAGCGAAAACGATTACGAAGGAAAATGGAAAGTCATTAAAAGATGCAAAAAGCGAAGTAGCCGGTGCGATAGCTTATTTGGAGTGGTATGCCGAGGAAGCGAAACGAGTTTATGGTGAAACTTTACCAGCATCACAACAGGAAAAACACCTCATGGTAATTAGACAGCCTATCGGTGTATGTGCTGCTATTACTCCGTGGAACTTCCCGCTCTCAATGATTACAAGAAAGCTAGCTCCGGCGCTGGCTGCAGGGTGTACGGTTGTATTAAAGCCTGCTCCTGCTACACCTTTATCTGCAATAAAAGTTTTTGAATGTTTTCATGAAGCCGAAATCCCTAATGGCGTTGTAAATCTTTTAATTGGACCGGCGGAAGAAATAGGAAGCGAAATGACAAGCAGTTCAGATGTACGAAAGATTACATTTACAGGCTCAACCGCTGTTGGTAAAATGCTTCTTCGTGATTCTGCTGCCACTGTTAAAAAAGCATCGATGGAGCTTGGTGGTCATGCCCCATTTATCATCTTTGAAGATGCGGATCTAGACGAGGCCGTTCGTGGAGTGATGCTATCCAAATTTAAAAATACCGGGCAAACATGTATCAGTACAAACCGTATTTATGTGTCAGAAAGTATAGCGGAACAATTTGGAGAAATGTTAGCGGAACAAACAGCGCAACTAAAAGTAGGAAATGGAATGAACGCTGACGTAGACGTTGGACCACTAATTAATGAAGTTTCATTGAAGAAAGTAAAAGCTCAAGTAGAAGATGCGGTAGAAAATAATGCAAAAGTGCTTTGTGGTGGAAATGTATACAAAGAAAATGACTTAAACGGTTATTTTTATGAACCAACTGTTATTCAATACGCTAATGAAAATATGAAAATTGCAACAGAAGAAACCTTTGGCCCGGTTGCACCGATCTTTACGTTTAAAGAGGAAGAGGAAGTCGTGGAACGGGCAAATGGCTCATCATACGGACTAGCTGCATATTGTTATACAAAAGATTTGGGACGTGGATTACGTATGATGAAGGAACTTGACTTTGGAATAGTAGGTATTAATGATTCGTTACCAATTGTAGTTCAGGCGCCATTTGGAGGAGTGAAGGAAAGTGGAATGGGTAAAGAAGGCGGAAAATACGGATTGGAAGAATACCTGGAAGAAAAGTTTGTCTCTATTAGTACAAAATAATGAATAGGAAAGGAGTTAAAAAAATGCCGGAAACAAAATCAATCCAGCTCGGTGAAAATATGACAATCCGAAAGATTCAACAGGAAGATCTTGATGAAGTGGCAGAGCTATCTTATACATGTTTTGGGCCGGACATGTCCCTAACACGTGCGAACTTGGCAAGTCAAATAGAGATTTTTCCAGAAGGTCAGGTCTGCTTGCAATATGAAGGGAAAATAGTAGGTTCAGCGTGTAGTTTAATTGTTGACTTTGATGATTATGGTGAAGAACATTCCTATACGATGATTTCTGATGATGGTTATATTCGAAATCATAATCCGAAAGGTCGAAATCTTTATGGAATAGAAGTAGGTGTTCATCCAGAATTCAGAAAAATGAAGATAGGGAAGTATTTATATCAGGCCCGCAGAGAGATATGTAAAAATCTAGGGTTGAAAAGTATTATTATAGGTGGGCGTATCCCGAACTATTATAAATATGCGGCTCAATTAACACCTGAAGAATACGTAGAGGAAGTAAAAAAAGAAAATATTTATGATTCCGTTCTTACATTTCAGCTTAAAAATGGCTTTAAATTAAGAAAGGTAATGCGAGGCTATTTAATGGGAGATAAAGAATCGCTTACAAATGCTACATTAATGGAATGGCATAATCCGGATTATAGGGAAGAATAATTGGATTACAGGATTTTAAATCAAACTAAATGAACAAAAAGAGTCTCCTGATTTCACTGTTGACATGGGGCAGCTCTTTTATGGCTCCAAAAGTATTTACTATGGTAAGTAGTTTCGTTGATTTACTGTATCTGTCTTGAGAATTATCTTGCTTGTGGGAAGGAAGGTCGATTTAACTAAAGTGAAACAAGGAGAGATGTAAATGAGTAAGGAAAATAAGCAGTTAGGCATTAGGAAACCAACATTATTTGAAGCTTTGATTCCGATTATATTCATGATTGTCGCTTTAGTAATTGGCATTTTTGTATATGATACAGATCCGCATATTCCATTATTGCTAAGTGCTGGAGTCGCCGCCATAGTTGCATTTAGACTTGGGTTTAAATGGTTCGAAGTTGAAAAAGGAATGTTGGATGCCGTTCGTCTTGCTCTTCAAGCGATTGTTATTCTTTTGGTGATCGGAACGATAATTGGTTCTTGGATAGCAGGTGGTATTGTACCAACAATGATTTATTACGGACTCAATATACTTTCGCCAAGTTTCTTCCTTGTGGCAGCTTGTTTAATATCATGTGTTGTATCTATCGCTTCTGGAAATGCCTGGACAGCGGCAGGAACAATTGGAATTGCAATAATGGGTATTGGACATGGACTTGGCATCAACCCGGCTATGGTTGCGGGAGCTGTTATTTCAGGTGTTTATTTTGGGGATAAAATCTCACCACTTTCTGAAACAACGAATCTTGCTCCAGGCATTGTCGGTGGAGAGTTGTTTGAGCATATTAAACATATGCTTTATACAACGATACCAGGTCTCGTCATTTCGTTAATACTGTTTTCAATTCTTGATTTTAGATATTCTGGTGAAGGTGCAAGTATTTCCGAAGTACAGGTTTTGCAAACTCAATTGAATGAGATCTATAGCATTTCACCATGGCTGCTGTTAGTACCGTTATTCATCATTATCATGATGATCTTTAAAATCCCGGCACTACCAGGTTTAGTTATCGGTTCCATACTAGGTACAATCTGCTCAATTGTTGTACAAAAAGTACCAGTAGGTGATGCGATTAATATATTATATTATGGGTATTCCATCGAGTCGGGAAACCAAGTAGTTGATAATCTATTAAATAATGGTGGAATAGAGTCCGTATTGTATACGGTTTCATTGATTATTATTGCAATGTGTTTTGGTGGTGTTCTTGAATTAACAAAAATATTTGAAGTGCTAGTTGAGGAGATTATTAAATTTGCCCAAAAAACTGGCAGCCTGATAACGGCAACAGTAGTTACATGTATTTCCTCGAACATTGTCGGATGTGACCAATATATGTCCATTATTGTTCCAGGCCGAATGTATGCGGAAGAATATGATAAGAGAGGACTGAAGTCGAAAAACCTATCCCGGACATTGGAGGATGCAGGAACGATGACTTCACCTCTTGTACCATGGAATACTTGTGGAGCATTCATGGCGACCACATTAGGTGTATCGACACTAAGCTATTTACCATTTGCATTTCTATGTTTAATTAGCCCTTTAATTGCTATTATCTATGGCTTTACAGGGTTTAAAGTAGAATATAAAGAAGGTTATAAACAGGAAGCAGATCCGCCGATGTTAAAGGAAATGGTGAAGTAAAAAAATCTAAACTACCTGCACACCTCGTTTAAATACGGTGGCATAGGAATGTTAAGTAGATTTGTAGCAACGATTTACCTTTCATAGTAGAGAGAATACTAGAAGAAAAAATTAGCTAATAATAAATCACAGAATGGAGAGAATCACATGATTATCGGAGTACCAAAGGAAATTAAAAATAATGAAAAGCGTGTCGCTATTACGCCAGCTGGAGTCACCAATTTAACGAAAGCAGGACATACTATTTTTATCGAAAAAGATGCTGGGACTGGCAGCAGCTTTACAGATAAAGAATATGCAGCAGCTGGAGCGGAAATCATAGAGGATGCTTCCGAGGTTTGGAAAAGGGCAGAAATGATCTTGAAGGTAAAAGAACCGATAGAATCGGAATACAAATATTTCCGCGAAGGGTTAATCTTATTTGCCTATCTTCACTTAGCTGCAGAGCCGGAACTGACCCAAGCATTAGTTGACAATAAAGTAACAGCCGTCGCTTACGAAACAATTACTGTCAACAATACACTACCGCTCCTTACACCAATGAGTGAAGTCGCAGGCCGGATGGCAACACAGATTGGAACACAATTTTTAGAGCAATCAAAAGGCGGTAAAGGCATTCTGCTAAGTGGCATTCCTGGTGTGAATCAAGGAAATGTTACAATTATTGGAGGCGGTGTCGTTGGTACGAATGCAGCTAAAATTGCAGCGGGAATTGGAGCCAAGGTTACTATTATTGACTTGAACCCGGTCCGATTACGTGAGCTCAGCGACATCTTTGGTTCGACGGTACAAACTTTAATCTCTAATCCTTATAATATTGCAGAAGCCGTCAAGAACTCCGATTTAGTTATCGGTTCTGTTCTTATTCCAGGCGCGAAAGCACCAAAACTTGTGAGTGAAGAGATGATTAAATCGATGGAGCCTGGTTCTGTTATCGTAGACGTTGCGATTGATCAAGGCGGGAACTTTGAAACGATCAGCACGCCAACGACCCATGATAACCCAACTGTTATGAAACATGGTGTCGTGCATTATGCAGTTGCTAATATCCCTGGTGCTGTACCACGTACCGCAACAGTTGGTTTAACAAACGTGACCATTCCTTATGCAGCACAGATTGGCTCACATGGAATCGTCAAGCTTATTCAAGATAATCCAGCGATACGCTCTGGTGTTAATACAATTAATGGAAAAGTAACCATTCAAACGGTGGCGGATGATCTTGGTTATCGTTATACTCCACCTGAAGAAGCACTGATTGAAACGGCAAATGTATAATGATAGAAAATACCCTTCTGATTTGTTTAGAAGGGTATTTCTCGTTATTATATTTTTTAATCTATATTTGTTAATGACACCCCATTGCCATCCGGCTCAACGGTGTAATTCCAACTATAATTACTAGTTTCCTCTTTACCGCTGCTATAAATTAACTTAATGGTTTCGTCTGTCGTTACAATCCATGAATCGCCGTCTTCTTCAATATTCGTTACGGTTGCATCGATGACTTCTTGCTTCATACCTTTTTCCACCAAGCGATTTACTAAATCTACTTGCATGCCATGGAGCGGGCTGTCATCTTTGATATAAGGACGAACTAGCTCATAATCATCCGCATTAATCGCTTCAACAAGACTGTATATATAATTTAAAGTGGTTTCCTCTATTTGTTCATCCATGTCTTTGCTTGCAGGTGCTGAAGCTGACTTGGTAGCCTTATGTAATTCTTGCGATCCTTCCAATGTTGCCGTAGCTTTAAAATCATTACTGCTAAATAGTCCATACGAACTCGCTTCATCGATCAGCCATTTTTCTTCATCCGAATCGAACTTCATTAGAAGTGTTACCGTGTCAATTCGTTCTTCTAAATCAGGCTGCGCATCACTATCGTAAGTGGATGCTGTAA
This sequence comes from Oceanobacillus sp. AG, assembly GCF_009746545.1. Classification (NCBI taxonomy): domain Bacteria; kingdom Bacillati; phylum Bacillota; class Bacilli; order Caryophanales; family Bacillaceae; genus Oceanobacillus; species Oceanobacillus sp. AG. Next base: position 62,168 of record NZ_WOWT01000004.1, on the reverse strand, counting down.
AATGGAAGTTCGCGGGAATGGCAACTTCATTTTTTTCATAGAAAGTTAGTTCATCATAATTTATTTCAATTTTGTCTAATTGTCCAGTGAAATTTTTCCCGTACTCGATATTATAGGAAAAGTCGTCTTGGAAATTTTCTCTTACGTTTTCCGTGACAGCTGTAAAGATTGTGGCATCATTTGCTGCATGGGCTTCTACATATTCTTCCCCATACAATAAAATAACTTCTGATAAATTATCCATCAGTTCCTTGCTTACAGTGTTCAATGTAAGCTCGTAGTAATCTTCTTCAATCTTGATATCCTCTAATGTCACCTTACCCCATTCTGTTTCAATAATCGGAGTTGCAGTGACAGAGCCATCCAGATTCATCGGGCCAAGTGCGTCAATATTCATACTCTCATCGAAGGGAATTTGCTGTTCATTCACTTTAATGTACGCATTTTTAATCGGACTGTTATTCGAATTATATAAATGGAATGTTGTTGATTCTGCATCCAGTTGAACATCATGGTAAACCGTATCACTATAGCTGTCTCCGAGGATTATTACATCATCGGACTCAGCTTCCGTTAATTCCCCGCTGTAACTACTATGTATTTTATACTTCCCGGGTGCGAGTGGCCCGTAAACAATGTTTCGTTCATCGTTCTTTTTAGCAGGAAATGTTTCTTCATTAAATGTCGTTTCTATATCTTTAAAAGGCAGATCCAAGTCCGCATATTGTGGTACTAAAGAAAATTGATACTTGGGAAAAAGAAATAAATGCTTCCCGTTATTTATTAGTTTCATAAGGTCATTCTGATTCGTAAAATCCTCTAAATTTGTCGTTTCAATATTGATATAATGTGCCTCTTCTTTTGCTAAAGTAACAAGTGCTTCTGCCTCTGCCTGTGATATCGATTCACCTTGCATCATTGTCAAATCCTGAACTTTTCCATAATCTTCTTCAATGATTGCTGTGATGAATCGTTCTGCCGTTTTTTCTGGAGAGAAATATGATTTTCCCCACGTATAGCCGCCAATCATGAAAACTAATAGAGCAGCTGCTGCACCCATGATTATTTTTTGTTTCTTTGTATAATTTTTTGGCTGCTTTTTGGGAGGGATAACTGTATTTCCGTCCTGTTCTGAAGAGGCATGTAATTTATGCCCACAATTCTGACAAAAATTCAAGGATTCATCTATTGCTTCCCCGCATTCCGTACAGTACTTATCCATGTTTGATAGACCCCTTTATGTTAATTATTTCTTCAAAATCACCATCGTCAGATAACCATCTTAATTATTCACACTCTAGTATTTAAGAAATAAATTTTCTTCATCCATTCAATCATAAGTAGTATAGACTATTCTATTAAATTTGTTAAGCCTTTTCGTTATTTGATGAATATGAATAACTATATACTTTAGTAGATTCATATATAAATGTTTGCACTAGTATTAGATTAATAAAAACAATCATAATGATGACCGGTTCAATATCAGAAAGGAATGAAAAGAGTATATCCTTATACCCTTCGCAAAAGACCTAGTAATGTGTAGCATTATCTCGGTTAGGTAAATAATGCTTATAGATGATGAAGATGATGATTGGGAATTGGTAACAGTGGAAGTTATGCAATATGGTGATAAGTGGTATGTCTCGGGTGTGTACGGGTCAAACCATTATACATAAAAATTAATTTAGCTTTTATATAATAAAGTGGAAGACTTAGCCGTTTTGTATAAGGCCTAGTCGCTCTTATAGCCGAGTAGTGAAAGCGGGTATCAACTTACTCTCTTCGCCTAAGTTTCCTTTAATGAAGCTGGGACATAACTATTCTAATATGAATTAAATCCGAACAAAACTGCTAACTAGCTCCGGGAATATACGGAGACTCCAGCAGGAGGCCGGCTAAGTACGGTCACGTCCTGTGACCAACGCCGGTATTAGAACCTCCTGTTCGTCGGCCGGCATCGGGGAGACCCCGCAGGGCGGCAGCCCGAGGAGGCTCACCAGCCGCCTGCGGAAAGCGTAGTATATTCCCGGAGCGGTTGTTGATGCTCTTTCTTATCATTTGTTCGGATTTATAACCATACTAAGAAGTTATGTCCTAGCCTCGATTAAGTTCGCTCACGCAATGGGAGTCGCTGTTTCGGTTTTAATATAAAGATAAGGCTAAAAGCATGAGCAAAATAGTTACGATCCCCGTTATGAGCGGAAGTTGGTAATTTTGGGGAACAAGACGTGATAGCGGTCGCCGGTCTTTTTCAGTCACGTTACTAAATGTGTGCTGAAAACTATAAAAAATGATATCAAAGAAACGTCCTTTTATTACATAACCAGCCATCGCTATGAGGATTAGTGCAGTGCCAATAATAAAAGATACATTAATATAGGCTAATAGGTCCGCTCGTTTGTAAAAAATCATAGCAAGCAGTAACACAAGTAATTGAGTTATACTATTCCAAATCAAAATTTTCTTGAGCATGTAGGTTAACATCCTTTATAAAAAATGGATACGAGAACAAAGGCAAGCGCCCTTGCAGGTTAAAAACGCGATCATCTTCGCAACACCTGGGGCAGAGATCGTCCCACTAAAGGGCGTTTGTACTAGCACATCCAGTAGTCGCAGCAACGTACAAACTGTGTTTCTGGACGCAGAGCGGACGTGGCTAGTCCTGGATACCTAAGTTACCATAGCATTTTTATTTAATACTTTCTTATCTTTAAAAAAGTCTTGCCGAATTATAAATCTACTGGTATATTATATTATGAAAACGCATTCATGCAAGAATTAAACTGAAAGGTAGCATAAAAAACGATAATCAATTATAGTGGCTAACCCCAAAAACAGGGTTATTTAACTCCTCTTATCTGAACATCTTAAAGTTATGCCTGCAATATCAGCTTATCATTGGATAATTCTTTATGCCAATTTATTCCTGATCGGCTACGTATGCAATTGACTTGGAGATTACGAACCTGCATGAAAGCAATATACTAAAAAGTAAGGAGGAGACAGAAGTATAGGTGAAAGGTCTGGTTTTATAGAAGGGAAGCCATTGATTTCGTTCATACTATCTACATAGAAGGAGAGGGTTTTATAAGAATAATTGCTCAATTCCGATAAAGAACTTTGCAATAATTTGTAAAAAAAGTAATGTACAATTATTTAAATTGTAGTATAATATATCCTGAAACTATATAAAGAAAAGGGTGGGTTTACGAATGAAAAAGTCAAAATATTATCTTTTTATTGTACTAGCCTTGATGCTGGTACTCGCTCTTTCAGCTTGTAGCGGTTCTGACTCAGACTCAGATGCAGATTCAGGCTCAGAGCCGGATTCAAGCTCGGACACAAGTAGCGAGGAAACTGATGAAGGTTCAGATGGTGGAGAAGCCACAGGTGAGCAAGTGTTTAATATGATTGAAACAGCTGAGATTCCTACGGGTGACCCGTCACTTGCTACAGACGCAGCTAGCTTTATCGTGTTTGGGCAAACAATGGAAGGTCTTTATGTTTTAGATGAGAATGATACACCTGTCCCTGCGATTGCAGATGGCGAACCAGAAATAAGTGAAGATGGTAAGGTCTATACATTTAAATTACGGGAAGATGCTGAGTGGTCTAATGGTGACCCTGTCACTGCCAATGACTTTGTATATTCTTGGCAAAGAGCAGTAAATCCTGAGACTGGATCAGAGTATGCATATATGTTCTCCGGAATTATTGAAAATGCAACAGAAATTATGAATGGGGATAAAGATCCAGAAGAGTTAAAAGTCGAAGCTATTGATGATTACACGCTAGAAGTAACATTGGAACAACCTGTTGAATATTTGGATTCCCTATTGGCATTTGGAACATACTTACCTCTTAATGAAGCGTTTGTTGAGGAGCAAGGTGACAGCTTTGGAACAAATAGTGACACGATGCTTGCAAACGGACCATTCGTACTAACAGAGTGGGACGGAAGCGGTCTAACTTGGAAGTATGTGAGAAATGACCATTATTATGATAAAGAAAACGTTGCTTTAGATGAAGTTAACGTACAAGTTGTAAAAGAACCAAGTACAGCGGTCAATTTATTTGAAACAGGCGAAGCAGATCGTACAGCTGCTTTAAGCGCTGAATATGCACAACAATATCAAAATGATGAGAATGCTTCTACATTTGAAGAAGGTAGTTCTTGGTATTTGAAGTTCAACCAGGTACGTGATGGCGAAGAAACTCCATTAGCGAATGAGAATATTCGTAAAGCAATAGCAATGGCGTTTGACAAAGAAGCATATACAACAACAGTTTTAGCAAACGGTTCTGTTCCAAGTGATGGATATGTACCAAGAGGTTTGGCGAAAAATCCTGAAACTGGCGAAGATTTCCGTGAAGAAAGCGGCGACTTGATTGGATTTGACCTAGAAAAAGCACAAGAGTATTGGGAAAAAGGTTTAGAAGAGTTAGGAGTGGAAGAAATTACGCTTGATTATTTAAGTGATGATACAGAAAACGCTAAGAAAACAAGTGAATATTTCCAGAGCCAACTCGAAACAAATCTAGAAGGTTTGAAACTTGAGTTAAGAAACGTACCATTTAAAGTGCGTCTGCAAGATACGACCAATCAGGACTATGACATTGTCATGCATGGTTGGGGACCAGACTACTTAGACCCAATGACATTCCTTGATCTATACGTTACAGATGGAACGAACAACAATACTGGTTATTCAAATGAAGAATATGATCAATTAATTGAAGACGCGAAAGTGAAATATGCGAATGACCCTGAAAAACGTTGGGAAGCAATGTTAGAAGCTGAAAAGCTATTGATTCAAGAGGATACTGTAGTTGCTCCAATCTATCAAAGAGGACGACTTGTTCTTATTAAACCAAATGTAAAAGGTTTTGAAGAGCATTTATTCGGACCGGACTATACATTGAAGAACGTGTATATGGAAAACTAATTTTGCTATCAAGTGAACAGCAACGGTTAAAGGAAAAGAGAGTATTCCGTAAAGATACTCTCTTTTCCTCATGTATGCACCTTTTTTATTAGAAAATTTCTATTTATTAGCATATAGGAGGAAACACCAATGGCGAAGTATCTCATAAAGCGTATAATTTATTTGGTTATTACGCTGTTTATTATAGCTTCATTAACATTCTTTTTAATGAAGTTCTTGCCTGGTAGCCCATTCCAAAATGAAGAAAAGCTCACGGAAGATCAGCGAGTAATCTTAGATGAGAAGTATGGGCTAGATAAGCCGATTCCTGTGCAATACGCCAATTATATGATGAATGTTGTGAAGGGTGACTTAGGTGTGTCGTTTCAGTTCGACAATCAACCCGTGACAAAACTTTTAAAGAATCGTATGGGGCCATCCTTACAGCTTGGTTTTCAGGCGATGTTTATTGGAACCATTATTGGTATATTACTTGGCGTTTTAGCTGCTATGTTTCAAAATACATGGATTGATTATGGCAGTACATTTTTAGCAGTCTTAGGGAAATCAATTCCCTCTTTCGTATTTGCAGCACTCTTGCAGTATGTAATCGGAGTTAAGCTCGGATGGCTGCCTGTTGCATCCTGGAATGGATTTGCTTCGTCAATTATGCCAACGATTGCTCTGGCGATATTCCCTATTGCAACCGCGGCCCGTTTTATGAGAACAGAGCTGATTGAGGTCTTTAGCTCGGATTATATTACTCTCGCAAAAGCAAAAGGGAACTCAAGAATGGAAGTATCCTTCAAACATGCTATCCGCAACGGATTAATTCCTCTTGTAACCGTACTTGGACCTATGGCTGTAGGATTGATGACGGGGTCGATGGTCGTAGAACAGATATTTGCGATTCCGGGAATCGGAGAACAGTTTGTAAAATCAATTATGACAAATGATTTTCCAATTATCATGGGAACAACCATCTTTTTTGCCTTCTTGTTGACAGTGATTATTTTAATCGTGGACATATTATATGGAATTATTGATCCAAGGATTCGTTTACAAGGAGGGGATAAATCATGATGAATGTTCCGGAAAAAATTGAAAAACATCGATTTGATCCCGCTCCAAAGGATCATTCTGATTTAGAAAAGATTGAGAAACCACAACTTTCATTCGGTAAAGATGCATGGCTACGGGTCCGGAAAAATAAAGCAGCAATTGTTAGTGCAGTCTTATTATTGCTTATAGTTGTGATGGCAATTATTGGACCGTCCCTTTCAAAATTTGACCCCTATGCGCAAAACGTTGCCCATGGGAATCTTCCTCCTCGTGTGCCTGTTTTAGAGGATATTGGGATATTTGATGGCAGTCAAAAAATCGGCGGTGTAGAAACAAATAAATATGAAGAACTTGGTATAGAAGAGTATTATTGGTTTGGAACGGACAGTCTGGGACGTGACCTGTTCTCCCGTGTCTGGGTAGGAACAAGGGTGTCACTTTATATTGCCCTTTTAGCGGCAGTAATTGACATGGTAATTGGTGTTGTCTACGGATTAATCTCCGGTTTCAAAGGCGGCAGAGTTGATAACGTGATGCAACGTATCCTGGAGGTAATATCTGGTATTCCTAACCTAATTGTCGTCATATTAATGCTTTTAATCTTAAAGCCAGGTATTATGTCGATTACAATAGCTTTGGTTATCACCGGCTGGATAGGTATGGCAAGGGTTGTAAGGGGACAAGTGCTTAAGTTGAGGAATCAGGAGTATATACTTGCCTCAAGGACACTCGGAGCAAGTAACTTCAGATTATTATTCAAACATTTACTACCCAATTTATCCGGGGTTATTATCATTAATACCATGTTCACGATTCCTAGTGCCATCTTTTTTGAAGCCTTCCTAAGCTTTATCGGAATTGGTTTACAAGCACCAGAGGCATCTCTTGGTACACTAATTGAGGATGGATATAAAACATTTCAGTTCTTACCTCATTTAATGGTTATTCCGTGTATTGTTATTTGTATTATCTTAATAGCTTGTAATTTAATGGGAGATGGACTTCGTGACGCGTTTGATCCAAAAATGCGTGATTAATAAATGAGGTGAAACGACATGAAAAAGATATTGGAAGTTTCAGATCTGCATATTTCTTTCCATACATTCGCAGGGGAAGTGCAGGCCATCCGTGGCGTGAACTTTGATCTTTTTGAAGGAGAAACACTTGCTATAGTTGGAGAGTCTGGATCTGGAAAATCGGTAACAACGAAGTCGATCATGCGATTGTTACCACCTGACAACTCGGAAATAAAAAAAGGGAAAATTCTTTTTAAAGATACAGATATTGCTCAAGCAACGGAAAAACAGATGCAAAAAATTCGTGGAAAAGATATTTCAATGATCTTTCAGGATCCCATGACCTCGTTAAATCCAACGATGACAATTGGAAAGCAGATTATGGAACCACTTTTAAAGCATCAAAAGTTGAGTAAAGACAAGGCAAGGGAACGGGCTTTGAAACTGCTTGATCTTGTAGGTATTCCAAAACCGGAAATTCGTATTAAACAATACCCGCACCAATTCTCAGGTGGAATGAGACAGCGTGTTGTAATTGCGATTGCACTTGCTTGTGCTCCGAAAGTGTTGATTGCGGATGAGCCAACAACGGCCTTAGATGTTACCATTCAGGCGCAGATATTAGATTTAATGAAAGAATTGCAAAAACAAATCGAAACATCGATTATTTTTATCACACATGATTTAGGTGTTGTTGCTAATGTTGCTGATCGTGTAGCTGTCATGTACGGGGGTAAGATTGTAGAAATTGGCACCGTAGATGAGATATTTTATAATCCACAACATCCTTATACATGGGGGTTAATAAGTTCCATGCCAAGCTTGGATTCAGGAGATGAGGAGTTATTTGTAATTCCTGGTACACCACCAGATTTACTGCATCCGCCAAAGGGAGATGCGTTTGCTCCAAGAAATCCATATGCTATGAAAATAGACTTGGAGGAAGAACCGCCAATGTTTCAAGTTTCGGATACCCATTTTGCTGCTACCTGGTTGCTTCATCCCGATGCACCTAAAGTAGACCCTCCAGCAGCAGTCAAAGAAAGAAAGGCTATATACCAAGCGAAACAAGCGGCTTCTTTAAAGGGGGGACAGTGAAGTGGCGGAATCAGAAAAGTTGTTAGAAGTTAAAAATCTTAAGCGACACTTTAACGTTGGCAAACCAAGTGAAGTCAGAGCAGTGGACGATGTCACTTTTGATATATATAAAGGAGAAACATTAGGACTTGTTGGCGAATCAGGATGTGGCAAATCAACTACTGGAAGGACCATTATCCGTTTGTATGACGCAACAGACGGTGAAGTGCTTTATAGAGGCAAAAATGTACATGGGAAAAAGTCAAATTCGGAAATGAAGGAATTCAACCGTAAAATGCAGATGATTTTCCAGGATCCTTACGCCTCATTAAATCCAAGGATGAAGGTATCAGACCTGATCGCTGAGGGGATTGATATCCATCGTCTAGCCAAATCGCCTAAAGAGCGTATGGAAAAAGTTCATTCGCTTTTGGAAACAGTTGGTTTAAATCGAGAACACGCGAACCGTTTCCCGCATGAGTTCTCCGGGGGACAAAGGCAAAGAATAGGTATTGCGCGGGCATTAGCAGTGGAACCGGAATTTATTATCGCGGATGAACCCATTTCGGCTTTGGATGTATCAATCCAAGCCCAGGTAGTTAACTTACTCAAAAAACTACAAAGGGAAAAAGGACTAACTTATTTATTCATTGCCCACGATTTATCGATGGTGAAATATATTAGTGATCGAATCGGTGTGATGTATTTTGGTAAATTAGTCGAACTTGCGCCTGCCGAGGATTTATACCGCAATCCGATGCATCCATATACACAGTCATTACTTTCCGCAATCCCGTTACCGGATCCGGACTATGAACGCACCCGTAAACGGCAATCATACAATCCTGCAATTCATCAGTACGCTGAAGGTGAAGAAGTGACCATGCGAGAGGTTGCTCCAGGACACTTTGTCAATTGTTCGGAAAAAGAATTTGAACAGATCCAGAAAGACTATAAAATTTAATAAGCTTTGAGCGTGGTATCCACTATGATCCGTGCCACATTTTAGTAAACTTGATTGTTAGCTAGATTCCTCGAAGTTTATTCGCTAAACATAAAATACCTCCATCAATAGGATGATGGAGGTATTTTATGTTTAAGCAGATTCTATATCTAACTGCATGTAGAATAATAAATGGGGATTTCACTTCATCTATTATCTACTTTCTCCGGATACATATCATGCTTAAACATTCGTTCTCTTGCCATTTCTTCATATATCGTATTGGGCTTTCCGTAATTGCAATACGGATCAATGGAGAGTCCTCCGCGTGGGGTGAATTTTGCCCAGACTTCGATATACTTCGGATCTAATAATTTAATCAAGTCTTTCATGATTATATTTGCACAGTCTTCATGGAATCCTGGTTGGTTCCTGAAACTGACCATATACAGTTTCAGTGATTTGCTTTCCACCATCTTAACATCAGGCATATACGAAAGGTAAATCGTGGCATAATCCGGCTGTCCTGTCATCGGACAAAGGCTTGTAAATTCAGGGATATTGAATTTAACGAAATAATCATTTTCTCTATGTTGATTTTCAAATGTTTCCAAAATGTCGGGATTGTATTTGTAATTGTATTCCGTATTTTGATTTCCTAGTAATGTTAAATCGTTTGTGTCACTTTTTCGCATGCTTTATCCTCCTCTAATTTCCTATCCGTAATATTCGGTTCATACAGATCCATTTTTATAACGACTTTCCTAATTCCACCAGCAACTACTAATTGCATCACAACCTTGGCAACCCATTGACCTAATATGGCATAGGGCACTAGATTCCACGGAACGAATTCCAGTCCAAGCGGTCCAATACCGATAATGACAAAGATTGCTGAATCCAAAAATCCTGCAACGATACCTGAATACATGACCCTTTTTACAAATGGTAATTTAAACCGTGTATAAATTTCGGTGTCGGCTGTCTCGGAAATAATGAAGCTTAATGTACTTGCAAAAACGACCCATAATGGATCCCCTATTAAATAGCTTGAAAGAGCTGAGAGTAACAGGGCTAGCCCAATGAGCAGATAGGTCCGTAATCTGCCGAATCTATTTTGCACCATATCTCTCATGACAAGGGTTAATCCGATCAGCAAGGTACCATACGGGATGATGAGTGGACCTAGTTCCAAGGGAGCGAATCTTGCAGTAATGACATTGGCTAAAATGATAGATAATAGGTAGATAGCTATTCGAATCATACTACATGTCGCCCTTGTAGATAGGTTTCTAACCCATCATTTCTTAGTTTACAAGCAGGGCATTCACCACAACCATCCCCGATAATCCCGTTATAGCATGTCAACGTGTTTTCCCTAATATACGCTAGGCGATCCATCCGATCTGCCATTTTCCAAACCTCTGATTTATCTTTCCACATGAGAGGGGTGATTAATTTAAAAGGAAAATCCATTGCAAGATTTAACGACGTGTTGAGTGATTGAATAAAAACATTTCGACAATCCGGATATCCGCTGGACTCTGTTTCACTGACCCCGGTGATAATATTTTTTATGCCCATTGATTTTGCATAAATGGCAGCAAATGAAAGGAAGATATGATTTCTTCCTTCTACATATGTATTTGGTATTGTTCCTTCTTCTATTTCCATATCTTTTCTCGTTAAGGAATTTTCAGTTAATTGATTCAGTAGATCCATCTGAATAATTTTCTGATTGACACCGAGATCCTTTGCTATTTTCTTCGCGCATTCGACCTCCGATTCATGTCTTTGCCCATACAAAAAAGTGACGGTTTCCACTTGATCGAATTCTTCCAATGTCCATAACAAGCATGTGGTCGAATCCTGTCCGCCACTAAATACAACCATTGCCTTTTCCATTGTACATTCCTCCATAGTTTTTATTTAAGAGGGGATGGTTTCGAACCCTCTATGAGTAGTTAGAACGAGATATCCATTATTGTTGGTCTTCCTATTCTAACCGTTTCCTTTATAGGATGGATAATAAAGTAACCAAATTTTTATATTCACCATTATAAGGAAAGAAAAGTGGAAACGCAATAGTAGTAAAAAATTGTATGGAGTTGTGTTAATTCTGGCGTTGGGTGTACTGAATTATCGAGGACGCTGTCGTAAGTTAAATTTCTAACTCAAACCTTCTGCGTCTGCCCCGAACCCTAGCATTCTCTTTTCGTTTTTTCAGTATGGATAACCATCTCGCAGTTATCCGTACTGGTTATATAATTAAGGATTGTTCAGTAAACCCTTCCTAAAACATTAAATCCTATTCCTTTAAAAGCTTATAAATACAACACTGTCCACTACTACTATTTGTTAGTAATTGTGATCTCCGTTACAGTCAAATTATCACGCGGTTCAACATTGTTCATAATAATTTCTGCTACGTCGTCCGGATTCATTAAGTGTTTTGTTTCTTCTTCCGTATAAATCCCATCCCAAAATTCAGTTTTCATGCCTCCCATGTATGCAGCATAAACATGAATATTCGTATTTTTTAATTCGGCTACTAGGCTCTCTGTAAATCCTCGTACTCCAAATTTGCTAGCACAGTATACCGATTCGTTTATTTTACCAGTCTTTCCTGCTGTTGAGACAACGTTAATAATTCTTCCTTGGTTCCTTGCTTTCATCTCTTTTAGGGCTTCTTGCGTACAAAAGATGGTTCCTTTCAAATTAATATCAATCATTTGGTTTATATGGGTTTCTTCGATATTTTCAGCGAGATCAAATACACCTAGCCCAGCATTATTTATTAACAGATCTATGGTACCGACTTCACGCTTAATGGAATTAAAGACATTTACTACCTCTGTTTTAGAGGAAACGTCAAGCTCGTAAATTGTATAATCTGATACGAGTGACTCTGAAACCTTAAGAAGCTTCTGTTTCGTGCGTCCTAATAAAACAACATGAAACCCTAATTTCGAATATTTTATTGCTAAAGAGGCACCTAGTCCGCTTCCTGCACCTGTTATGATCACATTCTTTTTCCTCATCTTTACATTCATTCTCCTTTGTGAATAAAGTATTTTAAGTAATATACGTTTGTTTTTAATCGCTAGCCTATGTCAAAATAGAATAATGTGTAACCCTTTACACATATATGATAAAATACTTCTAATTTGATTTCAACTCTCTAATGTAATTGTTTATAATTATTTATTTCCAGTTGAACATGGAATGATTCAAATTTAAAATAAGTATCTGCTCGTAATATCATCATATCGTATTGCAATAATGTTTTATAACAATATATAGCTTATAATAGAGATTAAACTATGATCCTATCTTACTTAGTCTTTACATAGGATCTAAATAGGTGGGGGTTTGTATGGTTACGATAAAAGAAGTGGCAGAAGAAGCAGGGGTTTCGGTTGCAACTGTTTCCCGGGTAATCAATCAAAATGGTTATGTTAGTGAAGAAACTTTGGAAAAAGTAAAAAGTGTAATTGACAAATTAAATTATAAGCCGAATTCAATAGCTAGATCACTTTATCATAAAACTTCAAATATGATTGGTCTCATTATTCCTGACATAACTAACCCTTTTTTTCCAGAATTGGCAAGGGCAGTTGAAGATGTTGCAATGATGTATGGATTTAAAGTTGTACTTTGCAACTCAGATCAAAACCCAGAAAAAGAAATGAAATATCTCGATTTGTTTAAGGAAAAATATGTTGATGGCATTATCTTTACTACACAATCACAAGAATCAACGGTTTATTCAGATTTAAATGTCCCTATAGTTGCTTTGGACCGTATTGGAGATACGACGATCCCTTCCGTTGTTTCAAATAACTATAAAGGTGCTAAGAAAGCTACTGAGCTATTGTTGCAAAAAGGTGTAAAAAATATTGCTCATATTAGAGGTCCAAAAAATATCGCACCTTCAGAAGCACGTTATCACGGTTTTATCGATGCCGTGGAAGGAAAAGGAGTTAATTATACGATAAGTGAAGCTGAATTTCAGCTGAAAGATGCGGAAAGAAAAGCCGAGCAATTCTTTGAAACTCACACAGGTATAGATGGAATTTTTTGTAGTAATGATACAATTGCAGCTGGGTTTTTGAAAGTAGCTTTAAAAAAAGGAATTAAAGTACCCGAAGACCTTCAAATTGTTGGATTCGATGGATCGTTTTTTGGCGAATTTATTTATCCAGAATTAACGACTGTATCCCAGCCTATATATGATATGGGAGCAGTAGCTACTCGATTATTAATAAAAATAATTCAGGGCAATCAACCGGAAAAGTTACTATATGAAATGCCAACGACAATTATAGAGAGAGGTACGACCAGATAGTAATGGAGGAGATTGTATGAAGAAACCAGTGGTTTCAGTAGTTGGAAGTATAAATATGGACTTAGTGGTGAGTGCCTCCAAGCGTCCCACAGCCGGTGAAACAATCTTAGGGAATGACTTCCATATTATTCCAGGCGGGAAAGGGGCGAATCAAGCTGTTGCCATTTCGCGTCTTGGAGCTGAAGTTCATATGATTGGAAGAGTTGGAGAAGATACGTTTGGTGCCAATTTAATAGAATTTCTAGAGAAGGAAAGTATATTCTTAGGTGGAGTAGAAACATTACCTGATATATCTTCAGGAGTAGCAGTTGTTACTTTAGCAGATCAAGACAATGATATTATTGTCGTACAAGGAGCCAATAAATATGTAACACCTGATTATATAAGAAAGTTCGAAAAGCAAATTGCGGAAAGTGACGTTGTGCTTGCCCAACTAGAGATTCCTATTGGATCAGTAGACGAGGCTGCAAGGCTTTGTCATAAGTATGGAACTACATTTATCTTAGATCCAGCTCCTGCCCAAGAACTTCCTTCTTCATTAGTAGAATATGCGGATTATATTACACCTAATCAATCAGAGCTTTCTCAGTTAACGTCAGAAGGAATGATGAGTTTAAAACAATACCCACAAAAACTGATTGTTACAGAGGGGAAAAGTGGAGTTATGTATTTTGATGGAAATGATATTATTAAAATAGCTAGTTACCCTGTTAAAGCAGTAGATACTACGGGTGCCGGTGATACGTTTAACGGAGCATTCGGTTATGCTATCAGTCAAAAATACGATATACAAACTGCTTGTGAATTTGCAAATGCAGCAGCAGCTTTATCTGTTACGAAGCTGGGAGCTCAAGGTGGAATGCCAACGATGGATGAGGTTAAAGAATTTCTTTATAAAAATGGAAAAGGAGATATTGTAATTGCTTGAAATAATTAAAAGAGAGAAGTACTAAAAGTGTGGTATCTAAATTATTCTATTTACATAGCATTTTGTATGTAAAAAAGCTAGAGTCAATGAAAGTTTTTCATTGACTCTAGCTTTTGAATTTATTTTCCCTTTAAGCACCAACTACTATCTCTTCGGGGCCAGTTTACGATAAAGGCATAAAGTATACCAATTAGAAGCAACGATGCGGGAATGTTAAGGGAGGGGGGAACGAGAGTCCCCGACATTCCCCCATGTAACTTAATTAGTTTTCGTTTGAGCTAAATTCATAATCGTCATATCATCCATCGGCGGATTATGAAGGCCGGCACGAACATCGCGGTAATAGCGTTGTAATGGATTATTCTCTGACAGACTTCGGGCACCGACAATACGCATCGCTAGATCCACTACATGAATTGCCTTGTTGACAACGGATAATTTTACGGCGCCAAGCTCTGGCCCCATTGTTTGCCTCATGCTTTCATCTGCTCCGTCCCATTTTCTAGCTACAGAGAAAAGGAAGTGTTTTGATTCTAATATCGCTAATTCCATTTCTCCCATCTTCTGTTTGACGTTTGGCAAGTCGGAAATCGTTCCAGATATGCTGTTAGGTGAATAGGTTCTTGCAAATTGATTAGCATAATCCTGAGCAGCGCGGGCGATACCGAGATAACAGGCTGGAATATGAAGCAGCCAGCCCGTTGCCTTTCTCTTTCCACCTGTGAGCTCTTCCACGAGATCATCCTTTTCTACCTGCACATTTTCGAGGACGAGGTCGTGACTGCCTGTCCCTCTCATAGCAATGGAATCCCAGGTTTCATCAATGCTTACTCCTTTAATATCATGTTTAATTAAAAAGTTACCTATTTTCTCCGTCCCATCAATTGAGGCACTTACTACAAAATAATCAAGAATTGGAGCGAGGGTCGTGAATGTTTTTCTGCCATTAATTACCCACCCTCGTTCGGTTTTCTTGGCATACGTTTCCGGCTTTCCTCCACGTGTCGGACTGCCAGTGGCCGGTTCGGATGCTGCATTATTCAGCAAGGAACCAGCTGCAACCACGTCTTTTGCTACGCTTGCAAACTTATCCTTATCCCAGATATTATTTTCGCCAAGATGTTTCATGATTCCCATATGCCAGCCAATGGAAAGGGCTGTTGACCCGTCTGCTTTACCGATAATCGCTTGCAGGTAAAGCATTTCACTGAGAGAAATCTCGCCACCACCATACT
Source organism: Oceanobacillus sp. AG (assembly GCF_009746545.1). NCBI lineage: Bacteria > Bacillati > Bacillota > Bacilli > Caryophanales > Bacillaceae > Oceanobacillus > Oceanobacillus sp. AG. The sequence goes on along the minus strand of NZ_WOWT01000004.1, from coordinate 46,631 downwards.
TTTTAGGTAATGTAAGAGCTGGATAACCGATACTTTTTAGTGCGTTGAAGTTTTCATAAGGAAAAGTGCCTTTCTTATCATACTGTGCAGCTCGTTCTGTAAAGGGAGCAACTGTTTTCTTGAGTAAATCAGCACGTTCCTCCATCGTTTGTAGCTCTGTGATTTTCATTCCATATCCCTCCGTTAGTTTGAGTAACCTTCCGTAAGTTGTAATCCTATTAATTTACTTGGTTTTATACAATTTATTATGTCATTAGGAGGTAGAAAGTTCAATAAATAGGTGGATTGGTCTCCCGTGATGGTAAGCAAAGTATGCCATTGACACGTTATATTTACTTAGGATGCTAACACGAATTCGTGGTGAATGTGAATTCGTGTATTAACTATATATTTAACTAACAAAATCAACACATACATAAACTGAAACTTCATTCAGTGAAAGAAAAACAAAAACTCCGACTGAATGAAGTTTCAGTTTATAAGAAGGTACATGGATACCTTTGCCTAATCGTTTACTTATTCAACACACTTCCCTTTTCATAAGCAAGTGGTGTTACTTCCTTCTTGTTTCGGATTCTTCTTATATCTAGTCGTATCCATAAGGAGAGTGCTAAGGCGATGACGAATAATAAACTAAAAATCATCATGGTCAGATCGTAACTATTGGTGGAATCATAAATCAGGGACAAGAGAAGCGGTCCAGCTAAACCAGCCATTGCCCAGGCAGTCAAGATGTAACCGTGTATAGCGCCCAGCTGCTTTGTACCGAATAAATCTCCAATATACGCTGGAATCGAAGCGAATCCTCCACCATAACACGAAAGAATTGCAAACAATAAAACTTGGAAAACGATTGGGTTGCTTGCAAAAGGTAATACAAAGAATGCAGCAACTTGAATAACAAAAAATACGGTGTATACATTTGGGCGTCCAATATAATCACTTAACGAGGCCCAGCCCAGTCGACCGGCGCCATTAAACACACCCATGATACCGACCATCGTAGCTGCAGCAATCGCGGTCATCCCTGTGATCTCCTGTGCCATTGGAGATGCAACTGCAAGAATCGCAATGCCACATGTAATATTGATAAATAACATGAACCAAAGAAACCAGAAACGTCGTGTTTTAATTGCTTCATTTGCTGTTAACTGAGATAGATCGGGTTTGATCTTTTGGTTACTAGATTTCTTTTCCTCAAATCCTTTTGGTACCCAATCTTTTGGTGGCGGCGCTAAATAAAGGGAGGAAAGGTTCATGACAGTAAAGTATATTACTCCTAATATAAAGAAGGTGGCGGGAATATTGATTGCGTCAATTAACGCTGCAGCAAGAGGACCGGAAATCATTGCCGCAAATCCAAATCCCATAATAGCCAGTCCAGTAGCAAGCCCCCTGCGATCCGGGAACCATTTCACAAGTGTAGAAACCGGTGCGATGTAACCAATTCCGAGCCCAATCCCACCAATAACACCATAGAATAAGTATAATAATAGTAAGGATTCTGTTAATGTAGCAAGTCCCGAACCAGCGACTCCAACGCTGAAAAATAAGGCAGAAAGCATCCCGGATTTTTTAGGACCATGCTTCTCTACAAATCTACCCATAAAAGCGGCGGACATTCCTAAAAAGAAAATTGCGATACTGAATGCTGTAGATACCTGCGCCGTGTCCCATCCGTACTGCTCGACCATAGGATTTGTAAACACACTCCATGCATAAGCAGAACCAATGGAAAGATGAATACCTAAGGCTGAAGCAGCAATTAACCATCTGTTTTTAACTTTTCCCATCTAACATCCTCCTTTTTTAATATATGGAAAATTCTTGGTTGATATAATATTCTCTATCTATTAATCTAAAATATACACCAATTTGTAAGCGATTTCAATTCCGGATTTTATTTTATTTTTGTCTGTCCACAGCTGAATAATGATAGACCTTTCTGTAATAATTAATGGTGAATTCTATGATGAAGAAGTTAAACTCGGATTTTTAGTTGGAAAGGAGGTCGGCAAGCCTGTTTTATTCCGAGCAAGGTTTTACAGTAAAGAAATGGATTAGGTCTTCAAGACTGCATTTTACGGTAGTGATTGGCAATAAAAGTTAAATCCTCAATGAATAATGAGCGTAAATTCGGGCGGCGTCTGACAGCTAATGGATGATAAGCCACCGCTGTCTTAAACCCATGTATTTCATGCATGAAGCCGCGCAGTGATTTTACATCTACATCGGGATCTTGGAAAAAAGATTGGACTGCAACATTTCCTAAACAGAGAATAAAATCTGGCTGTTTAAGTTGAAGCTGTTGAGTCAAGTGCATCATGCAGACTTGTCGGACTAGCTCTTTATCATAAGCACGTACCGGCCTTCTTTTTAAAATGTATGTAATATACAATTCCTCCATTTCTAGTCCAACCTCTTTGGCACCCTGCTGAAGTGTCTGCCTTGTGCCACAAACAAATGCATTACCTTCACGATCTTCACGTGCACCAGGATTATCAAGAATAACCATAATAGGTGCATTTGGATGTCCTTCACCCCACACCATACGTGAGCCTTGTAGGTATAACCCGCATTCCTTGCACTCTCTAACGTCTTTTGGGACCGGTTCCTCAGGCCACGGCATCGGACAAAAATCAGACAAAGAATTCGCCTCCTTTTGCTTGCAAAATGTATACATCTTAATCTGCCCAAATATCCTCAGTTCATAACTTCCCCTGTAGATATTCATTGCTTCTTCATCACCTATTAGTCTAAACTCTTACATAGGAGTAGATAAACTATGAATGAAAGACAAAAAGAACTTCTAAAAATACTTTTAACTGAATATCAAGTCCCGCTCCTTATCCAAGAACTTGCCTCGCGACTAGATTGTTCAGAGAAGACAGTGCGAAATGATTTAAAACAAATTGATTTATATTTAGTCGAGGTGTCAAATGGCAGTATCGAGCGAAAGCCAGGTGTTGGTGTTACGCTTGAAATGGATGAAACGGAACGTATAGAAGTATTGCACTTGCTTTTATCAACGTCTCCTTTTCAAGGTAAGGGAGAGCGAATTATAGAAATTGCTTTTCAATTACTTACAAGTAATAATCCGGTTACAATCCAAGCCTTTGTAAATAAATATTATGTGGCAAAGACTGTGATTAAGAAAGAATTGGACAACATACAGCATTGGTTAGCGTCTTTTGACCTGGAATTGATTTCTAAACCAGGGCTTGGGCACATGATTAAGGGGACAGAATTGCAGAAACGCCAAGCATTATCACGGCTGCCGCTACTAGTTTCAACGGCCGATCGAAAATACGTCCTTGATTTATTTTTGCCCCATGAGATTACGACAATTAAGAAAGCGTTGCGTGATCTGCGGCTGAACTATCGTTTATCTTTTACAGATGAAGCAATGGAGAGTCTCCTTGTACATGCTCTCATTATGCTAAAGCGTACGAGACAAAAATCGCCTGTGCTTGTTAATGAAAAAGAAAAAGTACACGTTTTTGGTCAGGAAGAGTATCGCTATGCTGTCTCTTTTTTTGAACAACTGGAAGCCGTATTTCGAATTTCTTTTCCTGAAGATGAACGTGTTTATTTTACTTGGCATCTTATAAGCAGTAAGGTGACTGAAGACGGTCTAAATGATAAATTAAGTTCCGATTCCTTTTTACTGGAAGTAGTATCTAATCTAATTAGGAAGCTAAGCAAACTAACATTGTTTCCATTTAAAAAAGATGCGGTACTAGAAAAAGGATTAGTTGTGCATATGCATTCTGTGATTAATCGCATCCGATATGGTTTTCCCATTACGAACCCAATGTTACTTGAAATTAAAAAGATGTACCCGTACATGTTTAGCATGATTATTTTGGCATTGGGAGAGATAAGGCAAACATATAATCTTGATATTAAAGAGGATGAGGCTGCATATCTCGTTTTACATTTCCAAGCCTCTATAGAAAGAATGGAAGGATTCGAAAATGAACGTAGGAAAACTTTAATTGTTTGTCATATGGGTGTAGGGATGTCCCATTTACTTGAGGCTAAAATTGCTCAAAATTATAAGGGAATTGAAATTGTCGCTTGTATAAGTAGAGCAGAGATAGATCAAGTTTTAAAGACAAAAGAAGTAGATTTTATTATTTCTACCGTTCCACTAGAAAAAGTGGAGGTACCCTTTATTGTTATTTCTCCTTTGCTGGAGACAAAAGATAAGGAAAAGCTTAGTCAGTTTTTGGATGAGCTAGATCATAAGGTTGAAAAAAGTAGCGGTTCTTTAATTCAAAGCTTCATCTCTAAAGATTTGTTCTTCCTCGAAGTGGACAGGGAACATCGTTATGAAGTAGTTGAGTTACTCGGAAATGCACTGATTCAAAAAGGATATGTAAAGGAAAACTTTACTCATAGCGCACTACTTAGAGAAAGAAAATCTGCAACCTCAATTGGCGGAGGTATTGCTATACCACACGCTGATCCTGTTCTTATAAAAAAATCGGCGATCGCAGTAGCTGTTTTGAAGGATCCGATTGAATGGGGAAATGAATTTGTCTCTGTTGTCTTCATGCTTGCAATAGCAAATGCCGATCAAAAAATAACTAGGGAAGTTATCGGACAAATTGCAGCAATCAGCGAGGAACCGTTAATAGGGAAGGAACTAGCAAATGTGCAAAACATGCAAACATTTATAGACGTTTTAGAGAAGAGAGTAGGTTATTAAGCCTGCTTTCTTTTTTATGTATGGTAAGGTCTAATTGATCATTTATTACCACTAGTTCCGGTAAAAATAAAAACTTATTCATGGACAAGCTAGAGTTATAATAAGTTTAGAACGCAATTACTTTTCAAGGAGGATACATGATGAAAGTATTAGCTGTGACAGCTTGTCCAGTTGGAATTGCTCATACGTACATGGCTGCAGAAAATTTACAAAAAGCAGGCGAAGAAATGGGTATTGACATAAAAGTGGAGACGCAAGGATCAATTGGTGTAGAGAATCCATTAACGGAACAAGATATCGAAGAAGCAGATGCAATTATTATTGCTGCTGATAAAGAGGTATCAAAGGAACGTTTTGTAGGGAAGAAACTGATTGTGACAGGTGTACAGGATGGAATTCGTAAACCAAAGGAATTGATTGAACAAATCCAAAGTGGTGATGTAGCTATTTATCGTCCTGCATTAAGAGATGCAGAAAATATTAAGAACGAACGTAAGAAAAAGGAAAATCCTATTTATAAACATCTAATGAATGGTGTTTCCTATATGGTGCCATTTATTGTTGTCGGTGGTTTATTGATTGCGATTGCATTGACACTTGGTGGAGAGCAAACTCCAGGTGGAATCGTGATACCGGAAGATTCGATCTGGAAACAAATTGAATCTCTTGGCAGTACAGCATTTATGTTTATGGTTCCGATATTAGCTGGATTCATTGCTGTAAGTATTGCTGATAGACCGGGCCTTGTACCAGGTATGATTGGTGGTTATATTGCTGCTAACGGAAGTTTTTACGGTAGTGAAGCTGGCGCAGGTTTTATCGGTGGGATTATTGCTGGTTTTCTAGCTGGTTATGTTGCATTAGCTATTAAGAAAATTAAAGTACCAAAAGCTGTTCAACCTGTTATGCCGATCATATTTATTCCAATTATTGCATCCTTTATTGTTGGATTATTATTTATCTTTGTTATCGGTGCACCAGTTGCACAAATCTTTGAGGCGTTAACGGTATGGCTTGCAGGTATGGAAGGATCAAGCTCGATTTTATTGGCACTTATTCTTGGTGCGATGATTGCGATAGATATGGGTGGACCATTCAATAAAGTTGCTTTCTTATTTGGATCTGCCATGATAGCAGAAGGTAACTATGAAATTATGGGACCAATTGCTGTTGCTATTTGTATCCCACCAATTGGAATGGGACTAGCAACGATGATGAATAAGAAAAAATATCTAGATAATGAAAAAGAAGCTGGAAAAGCCTCTTTTACGATGGGCCTTTTTGGCATTACAGAAGGTGCGATACCATTCGCAGCACAAGATCCACTTCGTGTAATACCAAGTATTGTTGTTGGTTCTATGGTTGGATCCGTTATTGCGATGATTGGTAATGTAGGTGATCGGGTTGCCCATGGTGGACCAATCGTAGCTGTGTTAGGTGCGGTAGATAATGTAGCGATGTTCTTTATTGCATCCATTATTGGAGTTATTGTAACGGCATTTATGGTTAACTTCTTGAAGAAAGACGTGGTTGACGAGTCAACTCTTGCAGTGGCAGGTGGAGGTACGATCGGTGATTTAAATGAGGAAGTTCAAGAAGATGCTGAATCCGAGGAAGTTGAAATAGAAGAAATCAATAAACTAACCTCTATTACGAATGTTGATTTAATTGAAACGGATTTAGCTGGTGAAACTCGTGATGATGTTATCGATGAGCTTATTGGAAAGTTTGATGCATCCGGAATTTTAAATTCGAAAGAGGTTTTTAGACAAGCAATTTTAAATCGTGAAAGTCAAAGCACAACAGGACTCGGTATGAATATCGCAATTCCGCACGGCAAGTCAAACACAGTGAAACGCCCTGCGGTTGCATTTGGTATTAAGCGAGACGGTGTTGACTGGCAAAGTTTAGACGGAACGAAGGCGAAGCTCATCTTTATGATTGCAGTACCAGAGGAAAGTGCTGGAGACACTCATTTAAAGATTTTACAAATGTTATCCCGTAAATTGATGGACGAAGAGTTTAGAGAGCAGCTTTTGAATGTGCGCAGTTCAGAAGAAGCTTATGAGCTGTTAGATACGATAAGCTAGTTTGAGGGGCTATCTACTAAAATGACAGAAGGGAACCTTGTGTTTTCTTCTGTTCCTCTTATGATAGAATGACACTGTACATAAAAGAAAAATTAGATTAATGGAGGTCACTATGTATAACGAACCTATTTTTCTACAACCTGTATTTCAAGAAAGAATCTGGGGTGGACAAAAACTAAATACACAATTTAATTATGACATTCCTTATGAACACACTGGTGAGGCTTGGGTTGTCTCTGCTCATCCTAATGGTCCAAGCATTATAGAGAATGGTCCATTAAAGGGAAAGACTTTAGCAGATGCTTGGATGTCGCATGGTGAATTATTTAATAGGCGTAAAGACTATGAGGGTGATTATCCTTTATTAGTAAAAATTTTAGATGCAGCTGATAATCTGTCCGTGCAAGTACACCCGAATGATCAATTTGCACAAGAAGTAGAAGACGTACCATATGGAAAGACAGAGTGCTGGTATGTTTTAAGTGCAGAAGAGGGTGCGGAGCTTGTGTTAGGACATCATGCAACGACACAAGAAGAACTTGAAGATATGATCAATCGTGGTGAATGGGATCAATTGTTACGCCGTGTCAGTGTAAAGGCCGGAGATTTTGTATATGTTCCAAGTGGTACGATTCATGCAATTGGAAAAGGTATTGTAATCTTGGAAATACAACAAAGTTCAGACATTACGTATCGAGTATATGATTATAACCGAACAGATGTAGCGGGGAATAAGCGTGAACTGCATTTAGAACGTGCAAAACAAGTAACAACAGTTCCACATCAAGATGCAGAGGTAGAACAAACGGAAAATGTGGTAGGCGATTTAACAGTTAAGAAATTGGTGGAAGAGAAGTATTTTTCTGTGTATCACTGGGAGTTAAACGGTAATGCTTCACTTACAATGGATAAGGACTTTTTACAGGTTAGTGTCATTGCAGGTCAAGGAAAGCTAACAGTGAATGGTCAAGATTATAAAATAGAGAAGGGGAATCACTTTGTAATCCCGCATAGTGTTGAAACTTATGAGCTTTCCGGTGAAGCGGAGTTGGTTGTTTCTCATACTTAAATGGAATAAGCCTTATTACATAGAACAGTAATAAGGATGTATGAACAGAAACCAACTGATAGTTCATGAAAATCACCCTACAAAAAAGGTTCCGTCACAAATGATCGGAGCCTTTTTTCGATACTCATGACTGTTTATGGGCTATGTCTCAGTTTTTCCCATTCACTCCAACAAAGCCAGTGCAATAGCACCTTTAATCCCCTGTTCATCATTTAATGTAGGTGCTACAATCATTTCATCCAAATTTTCAAGCTGCATGTATGTATTCGACAATGCCATTACTTTTTTACGAATAAGTGGATATAGCTGCTCCTGTTTCATTACGCCACCACCAATGATTACTTTTTCAGGAGAAAGAATAAGAAGATAATTAATGATAGCTTGTGCTAAATAGTCTGCTGTCATTTCCCATGCAACATGATCTGTTCCTAATAAATCTCCTTTTTTACCAAAGCGCTTTTCAATCGCTGGGCCTGAAGCTAAACCTTCTAAACAGGTACCATGGTAAGGACAGTTTCCTTCAAAATTATCATCTTTTCTTTGCTGAATAAAGATGTGTCCCATCTCGGGATGATTTTTGCCAATATAAGTTTGGCCGTCTTTCACAAATCCGGCTCCAATACCTGTGCCTACAGTGATATAAAGGACACTAGCAGCATTTTTTGCAGCACCATATTTGAATTCTCCTAATGCTGCAGCATTGACATCCGTATCTAACGTTATTGGTATATTATAATCTAGTTTTAGCTGATCTAATAGACGGTACTGCTTCCATTCTAGCTTCGGTGTGTTTAAAATCCTGCCAAATGTTTTACTTTTTTTATTCAAGTCAACAGGGCCAAAACTTCCTACGCCTAGTGCTTGGATATTATAATTGTTGAAGAATTGCTTTGCTTCACCCAGTGTATTTACAGGGTCTTCTGTAGGGAATGTTACCTTGTCTAAAATATTTCCTGATTCATCTCCAACAGCACATACAAATTTGGTACCACCTGCTTCAATCCCACCTATAAGCATGTTTCTCATCTCCTAAGTACTAGTTTTCTTACTCAATATAAAATAACATGAAAGCGCATAAAGAAAAAGAATAACTTAGGTGAGAAGTGTTTTAAAGAAACTACCAAGAAGAATCTTTATGATTTGACTTGGAGGCATTGCACAAGCAAAAAACTAAAACAGATTGTTATTATGCGGAGTCTGTTATAAATTTACGAGAAGTGAAAAAGTAGTGAGAGCGTTTAATAACTTCCCCTTCCTAGAGGAAAAACAATGCGTGTTAATGAAATCGCTTTAGCGTTACTATAAATAATAGATAGGAAATAAATTACATTAGAAACTAGGAGGAATTATCAAATGAAAAATATATTATTAGCATGCTCGTCAGGAATGTCAACAAGTCTTTTAGTTAACAAGATGAAAGAAGCAGCTGCTTCTAGAGGAGTAGAAGTCAATATTTGGGCTGTTGCACAAGATAAAGCACCAACTGAAATCGAAAAGGCTGATGTTCTTTTAATCGGCCCGCAAATGAGATTTATGAAGAAGAAATTCTCAGTAGTGGCAGAGAAGGCTGGAGTTCCATTAGATATTATTGATCCCATGGCTTATGGTCGTGTAGATGGAGAAGCGGTTTTAAATAAAGCATTGGAGCTAATTGGTGAATAATTATTAAGAGGGGGAGCAAAAAATGAACAGGTTTATGGAAGTCTTGGAAAATATACTGTTACCAATTGCAGACAAACTTAACAATAATAAATATTTGACGGCATTACGTGACGGCTTCATGGTTTCATTACCATTAATTATTTTTGGTTCAATATTCGTTGTGCTCGCAAATCTGCCATTTTTAGATAAATTGATTGGGGAAAAAGCATTTGTAACCTATCAAGATGCATTAGGGCCTGCTTCAGCCGCAACCTTAAGTATTATGGGTTTGTTTGTCATTATTGGTATTGGATATAAGCTAACCGAGCAATATGGTTTGGAGGCTATTTATGGTGGGGCGGTTGCTTTAGCTTCATTCTTAATCTTAACACCGCAAGTGGTTGAGGGAGTGTCAGGTGTTATTCCAACAGTAAGCTTAGGTGCACAAGGGATGTTCTTAGGAATCATTACAGCATTCGTTTCGGCTGAACTATACCGGTTTTTTACACAGAAAGATTGGACAATCAAAATGCCACCAGGCGTTCCAGATGCAGTTTCTAAATCATTTAGTGCGTTAATTCCAATCACATTAACATTATCATTCTTTTTAATCATTCGTATTATTTTTAGCTATACACCATTTGAAACCATACAGAACTTTATCTATACCATCATTCAACAGCCATTGACTGCTCTAGGTAGTGGCTTGCCAGCAACTATTGTTGCAGTACTTTTAATTCAAGTTTTCTGGTTCTTTGGTTTACATGGTCAAATTATCGTAAACTCTGTATTTGATCCAATTTGGTACGCATTAAACGATGAAAACCTACAAGCGTTCCAAGCTGGTCTTGAGTTGCCAAACGTTGTAACAAAACAGTTTATTGATACTTTCTTGGTTGGTATGGGTGGGACTGGTATGACGTTAGCGGTCATCATCCTTATCTTTATGATTGGGCGAAGCAGGCAGTTAAAAGAGTTAGGAAAGCTTGGTGCGCCAGCGGGTATATTCAACGTAAACGAGCCAATTATCTTTGGATTACCGATTGTTATGAATCCATTAGTTCTGATTCCTTGGATTATCTCTCCGGTTGTTATAACAATTATTACGTATATTGCGATGTCAACTGGAATCGTACCGAAGCCAGCTGGAATTATTGTCCCCTGGACTACACCACCGCTTATAAGCGGATTTTTAGCAACAGGTAATGCATGGCAAGGTGCGGTACTGCAGGCATTTAATATAATGGTCGTAATGGTAATCTGGTGGCCGTTTTTGAAAATTCTAGATAAAAACTATTATGAGAAAGAGAAAAGCGGGAATAAGTAAATAAAAAAATGGCCCGATTTTTAAAATGGGTTTCATCTTATTTGGGATGTATGATGCTAGCAACTTATGAGAGGTGAAGGAGTATGGACAACATAACAGAAATTGCATTTCAAATCATTTTATATGCAGGAAATGGTCGTTCTAGTGCGATGGAGGCTATTCAAGATGCCAAAGAGGGGATTTTTGAAGAGGCTGATCGAAAAATTGTAGAAGCGGGTGAAGAACTAACGAAGGCACATGATTTTCAGACAAAGCTATTACAAGAGGAAGCTAATGGAGGAGGGGCGAATGTGAATGTTATTTTAATTCATTCACAGGATCATTTAATGAACGCTATGACTATACGGGATCTAGCAGTAGAATTCATTGAAATCTATCGCAGAAAATAATAAGGAGGCACATAAAATGTCAATTCAATATAAGTTCCCAGAAGGATTTTGGTGGGGAAGTGCAACCTCGGCAACGCAAATGGAGGGGGCTGCCAATGAGGAAGGAAAGGGAAAAAATATCTGGGATCATTGGTACGAAATTGAACCAAATCGCTTTTTTGAAGGCGTAGGACCAGAATCTACTTCTGACTTTTATTACCGTTATAAAGAGGATATCCAATTAATGAAGAAAATTGGTCACAACACATTCCGGCTATCAATCTCTTGGTCTCGGCTAATCCCTGGTGGACGAGGTGAAGTCAATCAAGAGGCTGTGAATTTTTACAATAATGTTATTGATGAACTACTTGCTAATGGGATTGAGCCTTTTGTAAACCTATACCATTTTGATATGCCATTTGAGTTACAAGAAGAAGGTGGCTGGGAAAGCAGATCTGTTGTTGATGCATATGCAGCATATGCTAAAGAGGCTTTCCATCTATTTGGTGATCGTGTTTCGAAATGGTTTACTTTCAACGAGCCAATTGTGCCAGTTGAAGGCGGTTATCTATATGACTTTCATTATCCTAATGTAGTGGATGGAAGACGAGCGGTACAAGTTGCTTACAACACAATGATTGCTCATGCAAAAGCAGTGGAAGTTTTCCGTACATTTGCGATTAAAGATGGAAAGGTAGGTATAATTTTAAATCTAACGCCATCTTATCCGCGTAGTCAAAACCCTGCTGACTTAAAAGCATCTCATATTGCAGATTTATTTTTCAACCGTAGCTTCTTGGATCCAGCAGTCTTAGGGGAGTATCCTGAAGAATTAATCGAAATTTTACGGGAACACGGTCAATTACCTATTACAGAAAATGGAGATAGTGAGCTAATTAAAGCAAATACTACTGATATTCTGGGTGTCAATTATTATCAACCACGTCGTGTAAAAGCAAAAGAGCATTTGCCAAACCCACATGGACCTTTCATGCCTGATTGGTTCTTCGATAACTATGAAATGCCGGGGCGTAAAATGAATCCTTATCGCGGCTGGGAAATTTACGAAAAAGGTATCTATGATATTATGATTAATTTAAAAGAAAACTATGGCAACATTGAATCCTTCATCTCGGAAAATGGTATGGGAGTTCAGGATGAAGAACGCTTCTTAGAAGAAGGAGAAATTCAAGACGACTACCGAATTGACTTTATCCGTGAGCATCTAAAGTGGTTGCATAAAGCAATCCAGGAAGGGTGTAACGCAAAAGGCTACCACCTCTGGACATTTATGGACAACTGGTCTTGGATGAACGCTTATAAAAATCGATATGGATTCTTTTCAGTCGATGTAAAGACAAAGGAACGCACACCGAAGAAAAGTGCATACTGGATTAAAGAGGTGTCCGAGCAAAACGGGTTTTAATAAGAATCAAGTAGTATTTCTTTTGTTAGTAAAGTCAATATTAGTAAAATAAGAAGAAGGTATTGATGACTCTATTATATTAGTATTTTTTCTAAAAGGTTCTGGCTCGAGATGTGTATCAGAGCCTTTTATCACGTATTAACGGTCTGTAATCCCCACTGAATGAATTTCACTTTACGGTTAAAATAATGATAAAGGAATCATGTTAATAGGAACTGGTACACCGGAAGAAGGTGGAATAAGATGCTAGAATATAGAACAAAAACGATATTACGAGAATTAATCGCAGTTGAAGCTCCCGTTACCGGTAGTTACTTAGCTTCTTTAACTCAAGTAACAGTTCGAACCACGAGGGAAGATATTAAAAATCTTTCGATGCTATTAAAGGGAAATGGGGCTATTATTGAGTCATTAAAAGGGAAGGGGTATCAGCTGAAAATTATAGATGAACAACTTTTCCGAGACTTTTTAACAGAAATATCAAGTAATAGCCAATCAATGAACGAGTTTGTTCCAGATACACCTGAGGAAAGAACGAAATATATCATTATACGACTTCTACTTAATAAGAATTATATTAAATTAGATGATTTAGCGGATGAGATGTATATCAGTAGGTCTACTATTCAAAATGATTTAAAGCAAGTAAGAAAAATATTGCTTAAATACGAACTTAGCTTAGAAGTACGTCCGAATTATGGTTTGAAAGTGAATGGAAATGAAATGAAACTTCGCTTTTGTATGGCTGAATATATTTTTGACTGGAATGAAGATATTGGGGAGCAACTGATGGACCCATATCTCGCTTCCTTTGATCAGAAAGTACTTGATGTTTTTTTGAAGATTATCATAGAGCAAATTAATTCCCATTCTATCACTCTTTCAGACATAGCGTTAAATAATTTACTCGTTCATATTGCCATTGCTTATAAGCGGATAAAAAGTGGTAATCATGTGAAATTATATAATATGGACTTACAGGATATTTTGAACCAAAAAGAATATAAAGTTGCGCAGGAGATCGTAGAAGAGATAGAAGAAAAGTTCCAAGTTGAATTTCCGCAATTAGAGGTAGCCTATATTGCCATACATTTACTTGGGACAAAAATGCTTTCTCAGGCGAATCATGCTGTTGAAGAGGTAATTGATAAGGATATCTTTCATCTTGTTAAATCGGCGTTGAATAAAGTCGAGCAAGAATTGAACCTTGGAATTGATGAGGATAAGGAGTTAATATTTGGGTTATGTCTTCATTTAAAGCCGGCTGTTAATCGGTATAAGTATGGCATGAATATACGGAATCCAATGCTGGAAGATATTAAAAAGAATTATCCATTGGCATTTGAAGCGGCTGTCTATGCCGGAATAATAATCGGAGAAGAAACAGGAACTGAAATAGATGAACCTGAGGTTGGCTATATTGCCCTTCATATAGGAGCAGCGATTGAAAGAAGGAAGTTGAAAAGTGGACCAAAGCGCTGTTTAATCGTATGTGCGTCTGGCTTTGGAACAGCACAATTAATCTATTATAAATTGAAAAATCAATTCGGTGAGGATTTAGATGTTGTTGGGACAACGGAATATTATAAATTACGTGATTATAATTTGTATGATATAGATTTTATTGTCAGTTCGATTCCAATTCAAGATAATATTCCAGTACCAGTTATTCAAGTTAATGCCATTTTAGGAGATCGCGATTTAACGAAGATTGGACGATTTGTGGGAGAGCAAGGCCAATCGATGAATCGTTATTTTAGTGAGGAGTTAACGTTTCTTCGGAAAAAACACCAAACCATGGATGAGGTTTTGAGTTTTCTAAATGATGAATTGCTTAAGAGAGGTATAGTAGACGAGACGTTTCTAGAAGCGGTTTACGAAAGAGAAAAAGTGGCTCCGACTTCATATGGCAATTTAGTAGCAATACCACATCCGATAACACCAAAGACTAAAAAAACCTTTCTAACTATATGTACTTTAGAAAAGCCAATAAGATGGGAAGACAAACCGGTTCAATTTATTTGCCTTCTATGTGTTAAGAAAAATTCCCAAGAAGACCTACAGGCAATGTATGAAATGCTTGGTGAGATAATTGACAGTAGCACAATGGTTGAAAGGCTGATTAAAGCTAGAAATTATAAGGAGTTTGTTGGGAGTTTTTTAAGCTAAGGGATGGTGTTATAATGTGCCCGAGCGAAATATCACTCTGCAACAAGTTTTCTCATTTTCATTTCGTTCTCACCCATCCAAATCAACTGCATTCCCCACATAATCCCGTAAAAAAAATAATAGAAATACCATAGAGAGAGGTATACACTGCAGTATAAAAAACTACCTAATTAGAAGATAGCACGATAATTAGGTAGTTTTATAGTCCAGCGCTCCTCATCGTACAACTCGCGAAGTTAAGAATGATATTCATTTCATCAATTTTTCGGGTAAACAATCGAAATTCAAGTTGATAAATTTGTAGGAAATATATTCTTGAGGTAGAGGGGGTATATTACTTTAAATCCCTCCTTATCCTTCCCAGTTCTAGTTATCATCATCGTTTCTTGAATATATGCTTTCTTCTTCGCTGAATCATCCATGCTTCCAAACCTCCGGAACCAAAGATTACACCTGAAACAATAAAAATGAGTCCGATAAAATGCGAAAATAGTATGGCTTCATTTAGGAAGATTGCTGCCCCAATAAGGGAGAAAAATGTATTTAAATTTAAAAATATAGACGTTTCCGCTGGTCCCAATTGACTAATGGCATAATTGTAGGTCATATGGCCAACTCCAGTTGCAATAATAGCTGAAAAAAGAAACACGAGCCAGATGGAGTAATCAACATTGCCTAAAGAAGCGATCCCCTTTGGCTCTGTCCCAAGACTAATCAGAAATAGAACGATAGAGCCAATCACTAACATGTAACCAGTCAGCAGTCTTGGATCCATTGTTTCTGCTGCTTGCTTGATGACGATAAAACTAAGTGCCTGAGCAAGGATCGCCAATAAAATATAAAAATCGCCGATGTTAATTGTATTTAGTCCTCCATTTCCTGCTAACACTGTGAAGCTCACACCGATAAAACCTAAGATAAAACCGATAAATTGAAGTATCGTTGGTTTTCGTTTTAAAATGATCGTTGCAAAGATAACGGTTAAAACTGGTCCCATACCTAAAATCAACCCAGCATTTGTCGCACTTGTCATCGTTAAGCCGCTTGCTAAGAAATAATGATGCATGACCACACTAAAGATAGATCCGCCGACTACATAAAACCATTCTTTATTCTTGGGAAGTCTTACCAACTTTGTAAAGGTTAATATGATAAATACAACCAACCCAGCAGTTAAAATTCGTAAGGAGGTAATTGTAATTGGCATAAAGTTTTCAACAATTACTTTAAGGGCAGATACATTTATCCCCCACATAAGCATGACGAATATAACGACAAGATACGTATTGCGTGTCTTCTTATTCAATCTTGAAGCACCACCTGAGGATTTAATAGAATCAACTACCAACTACCAATCTGTATGGGCAGGATATGTTTTATGTTAGTCTATCATATATTATTTGGATTAGAGAAAAAAATACAAAAAAAGGCCAACGACCGATACCTGTTCAATAACCAAAATCAGGTGTTGATTGTTGACCGTTAAAGCATAGGTTGTTTGAATTTATCCGCGTGTGCAATTACTTTTTAAAAATTACTCTACATCAATCTGGGCACGTTGTAATTTACCGCTATAATCTACATAGACTGCTTTCCATTCTGTGAAAACATCTAAAGCTTGAACACCAGAGTCACGATGACCATTTCCAGTACCTTTTGTTCCACCGAACGGCAGATGAATTTCTGCTCCAGTTGTTCCTGCGTTTACGTATACAATTCCAGTATCTAAATCTCTTTGCGCCTTAAATACTTTATTCACATCCCGAGTGAAAATAGAGCTGGATAAACCGTATTCCACACTGTTATTGACTTCTATAGCCTCTTCAAACGATCTAACCGGAATTAATGATACAACTGGACCAAAAATTTCTTCTTGAGAAATCCTCATATCAATTGTTGCATCCGTAAACACAGTTGGTTCAAAGTATAAACCTGCAGCATACTCATCCCCAGTTAGTTCATTTCCCCCAGCAATTAGTTTTGCGCCTTCATCTTTGCCGATTTTTATATAGGACTTAATTTTTTCCAAACCAGCTTTATTGATGATTGGTCCGACCTTAACGTCATCATGCAAGCCATTTCCAATTTTTAACTCTTTTATTTTCTTTAATATGAGTTGTTCGAGGTCCTCTTTCACAGCTTCATGTACAATTACACGGCTACATGCTGTACATCTCTGTCCGCTCGTACCGAATGCACTCCATACGATTCCTTCTGCAGCAAGTTCCAAATCTGCATCATCCATCACAGTTACTGCATTTTTGCCACCCATTTCAAGGGAAACTTTTTTCAATTGCTCTCCGCATTTAGCTGCGATGCGTCTTCCTGTATCATTCGAACCTGTAAATGAAATGACCCGAATATCTTTATGGTTCACAAGAGCATCTCCAACTGTTCCTCCAGATCCAAATACAACGTTTAAAACTCCCTTAGGAAGACCAGCCTCGATAAAAATCTTCATCAGTTCATTCGCCATTAAAGGTGTTTCTGTTGCGGGCTTCCAAACGACAGCATTACCTGCAACAATTGCCGGAAAGGATTTCCATGTAGCAATTGCAATTGGGAAATTCCAAGGTGTGATCAGACCAACAACACCAATTGGGGCTCGTACACTCATTGCGAATTTATCTTTTAATTCGGCATTTGTTGTCTGGCCAAAAAGACGACGTCCTTCCCCAGCCATATAATATGCCATATCGATTCCTTCTTGAACTTCTCCACGAGCTTCTTCGAGTACTTTTCCATTTTCCATCGTGAGCAGCTTAGATAAATGTTCTTTCTTTTCTTTCATGATCCTGCCCACTTCAAATAAAACTTCTGCTCTCATAGGTGCTGGCACGAGTGCCCATTCTTTTTGTGCAGCTTTTGCAGCTTTCACTGCCTGATCCACATCCTCCTGAGAAGAAAGAGGGACTTTAATAATACTTTCTCCAGTTGCCGGATTAATTACATCTGTTGTTTCATTCGCTTCAATCCACTCACCATTAACATAATTCATCAGCACTTCTTTATCTAACAATTTTTCTGTCATTTACACCTCTCCTTATCCAACTTTGTATTACTTTACCTAAAGATTTTAATTCACCATAGCGCACATTCCTTTTAATTTCTATGGTTATTATGCACAAATAATTAGGAGAAGGGGCAGAATCTGGTTTCGAATTAGCAAAAGAACGGAAAAAGGGAGCTGTTCCTCTGTTCTAAAATTAATTGTATGAGTTACACAAAATATCTAGCGATAAAGTGAAACTTCATTCGGTTGGGGTTTCCTTCCCTCCTGTTTAGAGGTAGGGGTATTACAGACCGTTAATGCGTGATAAATAATATACGTTGTCAAATTGAAAGTTGGGCAGTATAATAAAAAAATGATACATAATTTACAGATAATTCTATCATAAGAGGGGAGAGGGAGTTACATGAAAATTCTTGTAACAGAACTAATGTGGGAAGACGGGATTGAAGAATTGAGAAGAAAGGGATATACGGTGGATTACGATATGGAATTAAGCCGGAAAAGAGAGGAATTGCTGCGTTTACTTCCGGGATATGATGCCTTAATCGTTCGTAATGAGACGAAAGTAGATACAGAGTTTCTTGAAGCTGCAAAGAAAACGCAGGTAATTGGCCGTCTGGGTGTCGGGCTTGATAATATCGATTTGCAAGGTGCGAGGGAAAGGGGTATCCCTGTAATCTCTGCTCGGAATGCAAATGCTACTTCTGTTGCAGAATACGTAATGGCGGCGATGCTTGATGCTTCTCGACCACTTGCAGCTGCGGATGCAGATGTACGTGAGGGAAACTGGAATCGTAAATTCTTCACAGGGTATGAACTGAGTAAACGGACACTTGGACTTGTCGGTATGGGGGAAATCGCTCATCGTGTAGCGAAGCGGGCAAAAGCGTTTGGAATGAACGTGATTGGTTATGACCCGTTTATTGCTCCTTTTGATCATGTCATTCAGGAAACCGGAATCAAACAAGTGGAAATGGATGAGTTACTAAAGGAGTCCGACTTTGTTTCCATTCATGTACCGTTGAACAAAGCAACAAAACACCTGATTAATCGTAAAAAGTTCCCGCTAATGAAGCCACATGCATATGTAATTAATTCAGCAAGAGGCGGAATTATTCATGAAGAAGATCTGGTCGAAGCAGTGGAGGCAAAACAAATTGCTGGTGCTTACCTTGATGTGCTGGAAAAAGAACCAGTGCAAAAAGATTCTCCGTTAGCAAGGGTTGACTCTATTAAGCTTTCGCCACATATCGCAGGGTTAACGATTGAAGCCCAATCTCGGACAGCGATGCTAATTGCTGAAGAAGTAGATCGGGTAATGAATGGCGGACAGTCACTTTGTCGAGTAAATTAATTAAAGTAATATGAAAAAGCAGCCGATGAAAGGCTGCTTTTTTATTACCAAACTTTCGCACTGATTAACTTCATAAAATGATTTAATCTTTAAATAATCCCTTTATAAAGATTTGTTAAAAAATTTTGACGAGTCATTGACATTTTACAAATCGATGACTATAATAAAATTTAACATAATGTAGAATAATCATTCCGTAAAGTGGAATAAAATCTAATGCTATTTTCTATTAAAGATCAAGTGACGATGAAGTGTTTCAATGATTCATAGGATATGAGATTTTAGTAATGAAGGAGGAAACTTAGTGAATAAATTAATTGATAAGTCGGAAATAAACAAATACATAAAGGACGGTGATACTTTACTTGTCGGTGGTTTCGGACTATCAGGAACACCATTCACACTAATTGATGAGTTAGCGATATTAGGGAAAAAAGAATTAACAGTTGTCAGTAATAATCTCGGTGAAAAGGATAAAGGACTTGGAATACTTTTGCACACGGGGAGTTTGAAAAAAGCGATGGGCTCCTACTTTACATCCAATCGTGATGCAGTGAGTGAGTGGTCAAAAGGCAATTTGGAAATAGAATTAATTCCACAAGGAACATTGGCGGAGCGAATCCGTTGCGGTGGAGCTGGGATTGCAGGGTTCTATACGAAGACAGCTGCCGGAACGAAGCTTGCTGAAGGAAAAGAGGAAAAGGTTTTTGATGGGGAAACTTATATATTAGAAAGAGCAATTAAAGGGGACGTTTCCTTAGTTAAAGCTTTGAAAGCGGATACACTCGGAAACTTAATTTATGACCATACCGGAAGAAACTTTAACCCGGTAATGGCAACTGCAGGAAAAATCGTGATTGCTGAAGTTGATGAAATTGTCGAAGTCGGTGAATTGAAACCTGATGAAATAACGACTCCACATGTATATGTTGATTATCTCGTGATGAATGAATATGAAAAGATAGGGGGTAAATACGTTGTCCCAACAAGATCGAATTAAAATAGCTAAACGAATTTCAAAGGAATTACCGGATGGCGCTTCCATTAATCTAGGTGTTGGGATTCCTACACTTATTCCTGATTACCTTGGCGATAAAAAAGTAGATTTACATTCAGAAAATGGACTTCTTGGAATGGGGCCGACACCGGATGAGGAAAATATAAATATGGATTTGATCAGTGCAAGCAAGAAACCGATTACCATGGATAAAGGCGCTTGCTTATTTGACAGCGCAGATTCGTTTGTTATGATTCGTGGCGGTCATATAGATGTAGCTGTTATGGGAGCGCTGCAAATTGATCAATATGGAGAAATTGCAAATTGGGCGATTCCTGGAAAGGATATTTTGGGTGTCGGTGGTGCGATGGATTTAGTTGCTGGTGCGAAGAGAATTATTATTGCTTCCATGCACCAGGCGAAAGACGGTTCACCAAAGTTTGTAGAAAAACTTACTTTCCCAACTAGTGGTAACGGAAGAGCAGATTTACTTGTTACGGAACACGCGGTATTTAAGTTTACTGAAAATGGCGCAGAACTAGTAGAACAGTTGTCAGATTTGAGTTTAGAAGAGTTAAAGGACATAACTGGTGCAAAGTTCACCTATTAAAAAAATTAGATTGCTAAATGAAATGGAGGAGATGAAATTGAGAAAGAAGATTTTCCTATTTATAGTTTCAATACTTTTGTTAGCGTTAGTCGCATGCGACAACAATGGGGATGAAGCAAAATCAGATAACACGAAGGAAAATGGAAATATTACAACTCCGGATTCGATTGGATTCGGTGCTGCTAGTGTAGGTGGATTCTGGTATACGCTAGCAGGAGCGATGGGCGATCAAATGAAAGAAATATTTTCAGA
The DNA here is from genome assembly GCF_009746545.1 of Oceanobacillus sp. AG. Taxonomy (NCBI): domain Bacteria; kingdom Bacillati; phylum Bacillota; class Bacilli; order Caryophanales; family Bacillaceae; genus Oceanobacillus; species Oceanobacillus sp. AG. The sequence goes on along the minus strand of NZ_WOWT01000004.1, from coordinate 25,601 downwards.
TTCAACGGTTTCTATTGTAGAAGGTGGCTCAATTGCGAATCTAATGGGACTTGGAAATGGTACGTTCGATGTAGCTTTTACGAATAGTGAAGCAATTTCTGAGGCGAATAATGGGGAGGGTGAATTTGATGAACCGATTGATAACTTCAGTACGATTGCAACATTGTATCCGAACCCACTTCAAATTGTAGTGCGAGCTGATTCTGATATCTATTCGATTAAGGATTTGAAAGGAAAAAAAGTGAGTCCAGGAATTAAAGGATATAGTGGAGAAATTGCTTTTCAGAAAATATTAGGCTTAGTTGGTATGAGTTACGATGATTTAAAAGGAATTGAATATATCGGGACAGAAGATGCATCTGAGTTAATGCGTGATAACCACCTTGATGCTTGGGTAGGAGTGCTAGATACACCAGCTGCTACTTGGCAAGAGCTAGATACGACAGTAGGTATTCGCCTTATCTCATTAGAACAAGAGACGATTGACGGATTGAATGAGGATAATCCAGGTTATATCCCTCATACGATTGAAGCAAGAACCTATCCGAATCAGGATGAGGATGTTGAGACGGTAGCACCTTACACTGTACTTCTGGTAAATGACGATACGATGTCAGAAGAAGATGTATACAATTTGACAAAGTTAGTAGTGGAAAAAAAGGAAGTCTGGCAAAATCTATCAGCTACATTTAATGACTTTAATGCAGAGTATTCGGTAGAGAACAACGTAGGCGATATGCACCCAGGTGCAGTAAGATACTATGAAGAAATCGGGGCGATGGAATAATCGGTATCTAGGATACGTATCTAAGTAAAGGAAGGTGAAAATAAATGGAAAAGTCGAATCAACAAACACAATTAGATGTGGAAAAACACGAAGATTATGATGATGATGGACAAGCAAAGCTTCGATTACTGGGGGGGAAAGCTGGCCTCATTATTTCAATACTTGCAATTGCAATGTCCTTATTCCACTTATACACTGGATTATTCGGTGTATTTGAATCGATACTACAAAGGTCTGCGCACCTTGGGTTCGCATTGATGCTAGTCTTTGCTATCTATAAGCCAGCATCTAAAGCCGCCGATTCAAAAAGTATTCCATGGTATGACTGGTTACTTATTTTATCATCTGGTTTGATTTATAGTTACTTTGTATTTAATGCAACAGATATTGCAGCTAGAATGACTTATATTGAACCTCTATCTGGGCTGCAGATCGGACTTGCTATTGTAGGTGGATTGATCTTAATTGAAGCTACAAGAAGAGTAATTGGGAATGTACTTGTCATCATTATTGCTCTATTTTTACTTTATGGCATCTTCGGGGATAAACTACCTGGGCCAATCGCGCATGGTGGATTCGATTTGCAATGGATTACCGATCATTTATTTTTCACAACGACAGGTGTATTTAGTACACCACTTGGAGTATCCGCTACCTTTATCTTTCTGTTTATTTTATTCGGGAAATTTCTGGAAGTATCTGGTGCAGGTCAATTTTTTATCGACTTATCTGTATCAGCGATGGGGAGATATCGTGGGGGCCCAGCTAAGGTTGCTGTTGTAGCAAGTGCTATCATGGGAACAATTTCAGGGAGTGCAGTTGCAAACACAGTTACAACAGGAGCTTTTACCATTCCTATGATGAAAAAGACAGGGTATAAAGGACACTTTGCAGGAGCAGTTGAATCAGTTGCCTCTACAGGTGGACAAATAACACCACCAATCATGGGTGCATCAGCATTTATTATTGCAAGTTATTTGGGAGTTCCATATATTGAGATTGCTATTGCAGCAATTATCCCTGCAGTACTGTTTTATATTAGTGTGTTTATGCAGGTCGATTTACGAGCAAAGCGAATAGGATTACACGGCCTTAACAAGGAAAATCTAGAAAGTATGTGGTCAGTATTTAAGAAAGGTTTCATTTTCTTCCTGCCTCTTATCGTTATTGTTGTAATGTTAGCTGGTGGTAGTTCTCCAATGAGAGCGGGTTTATTTGCTATCGGTGCCACGATACTAGTTGGGATCATTAACCGTATTGCAAAAATGGATCTCAAATCCATTGTAAAGGCATTGGATCTTGGAGCAAGAGCTTCATTAGAGACAGCCATTGCATGTGCTGCCGCTGGTTTAATTGTAGGAGTTATTGGATTTACAGGAATTGGGCTACAGTTTAGTAGTCTTATTATCAGTCTTGCTGGTGGAGTACTATTAATTACATTGGTACTAACAGCGATTACAAGTATTATTTTAGGGATGGGGCTTCCAACAGTAGCAGCATATATTGTACAAGTTCCATTAACCATTCCAGCTTTAATAGAACTAGGAGTTTCGCCACTTGCTGCGCATTTCTTTGTATTCTACTTTGCGTCTATTTCAGCAATTACACCACCCGTTGCACTTGCAGCATTTGCAGCATCTGGAATTGCTGGTTCAGATCCAATGAAGACTAGTCTATCAGCTTTAAAACTTGGTATTGCTGCATTTATAGTACCTTTCATTTTTGTATATGGGGAACAACTTTTATTAGTTGGAAGTCCAGGGGATATCATTCTCGCAACGGTTACTGCAATAATAGGAATTATCGGAGTTGCGGCAGCTGTTGAAGGTTGGGTGTTAAGAAACGCTTTCTGGTATGAACGAATTCTCTTGTTTATAGGTTCAATCATTATGATTATGACTGGAATTTGGACAGACTTAATAGGAATTGTCATACTGGCAGGTATCTATCTATTGCAACGTTTTTATCGCAAAGATTTATTAACAGGTATATAAAAGTCTGTTAATAGCTGTAAACTTCAGTTTGATTTTGAGTTTTATAGAAGATTATATAAAAGGATGATTACATGAGAAAAGTTACCGTTGTCGGTTCGGGAGTAATGGGAACAGGAATTGCCTATGCATTTTCCATTAGTGGGTATGATGTATGTGTCAATGATATAAATGAACAGGCTTTAAATAAGGCAAAGGAAAATATTTATGCATTAATGGATGGGAGTGTTAAAAAAGGCTATTTAAAAGAAGAAGTCTATCAATCCGCAAAAAATAATTTGAAATTTGAATCTGATTTAAAAATGGCAGCCGACGGAGCAGAACTAGTAATCGAGGCTGTTTTAGAAAGAATGGATGTAAAGGTTGATGTGTTCAAGCAATTAGATGAAATCTGCGGTCCTGACACGGTACTTGCAACAAATACATCCACGATGAGCCCAACGGAAATTGGTGCACAAACATCGAGGCCGGATAAAGTAGTTGCGATGCACTTCTTCAATCCAGTGCATAAAATGAAGCTAATTGAAGTTATTCGCGGATTGGAAACATCGGATGACACGATGAAATATGTACATGATACAGCTGCAAAAATTAATAAAACTACCGTTGAAGTCAACGAATTTCCGGGATTTGTCACTTCTCGCATGAATTGCTTGATCGGCAATGAAGCAATGAATCTATTAATGGAAGGTGTAGCTTCAGCGGAGGATATTGATAATGCGATGAAGCTAGGACTAAATCATCCAATGGGTCCTCTAGAGCTTGCAGATTTAGTAGGGCTCGATACGAGATTAAGAAACATGGAATACTTATATGAAACCTTGGGTGAGAAATACCGTCCATGTCCACTCTTAGTGAAATATGTGAAAGCAGGCCGTTTAGGTAAGAAGTCAGGTCGCGGCTTTTATGAATACAGTTAGGAGGAAAAACATGAGGACTGAATATAAAAGTGTGAAGGTTGAATTGGAAGACGGAATTTTTTGGCTAACATTGAATCGTCCAGAAGCACGGAATGCATTAGATGCAAACATGCTTTATGAAATAGATGCAGCGATACAGGAAGCTGAAGCACATAAGGATGTAAAAGTGATTGTCATTCAGGGAGCTGGCGAAAAGTCATTTGCAGCAGGAGCCGATATTCGTCAGCTAAATGAAAGAGACCCACTGGAAGCACTTGTACCGGGGATGCAAGGCGTATATAGCAAAATTGAGAGTTGCACGAAAGTCACCATTGCTGCTGTTCGCGGCTTTGCATTGGGTGGCGGCTGTGAGCTTGCGATGGCATGTGATATCCGTCTGGCAACAAAAAATGCTAAATTTGGATTGCCAGAATTGAATTTAGGGATTGTTCCGGCAGCCGGCGGTACACAGCGTTTGTCACGTATGGTTGGAAAAGGTAGAGCATTGGATATGATATTAACCGGAAAGATTATTGATGGTGAAGAAGCGGAACGAATTGGACTTGTATCGTATTTCGTTGAAGAAGAAGCGCTTCAGGAAAAAATTCAGGAAGTAGCTGAACAGACGTTGAAAAAAGGTCCTGTTGCAGTAATGCTTGCAAAACGCGCTGTACATAAAGGTTATGACATTGATACAGATACTGCGCTATGGATGGAAAAATTGTCCCAAGCTGTAGCTTTCGGGACAGAAGATAAGCATGAGGGAACATTGGCTTTCCTCGAAAAAAGACAAGCAGAATTTAGAAATCGATAAGGAGAGGTTAGGATGGACTTTAAATTTTCTGAGGATATTGAGTTTTTAAGACAGAATGTACGTAAATTTGTAAGAGAAGAAGTAGAACCTGTTGCTATGGAAATCGAGGAGAAGAATGAAATCCCAGAAAGAATTGTTGAACAGTCAAAAGAAATGGGGTTATTCAGCTTAGGAATCCCTGAAGAATATGGCGGACTTGGTTTAGATATGGTAGGAAAATGTGCGATTTACGAAGAGCTTGGTAAAACACATAACGGATACACAACATTGATCGGAGCGCATACGGGGATCGGTTCCGTTGGTATTGTGGAACTTGGAAATGAGCAACAAAAAGAAAAATTCCTGCCAAAATTAGCTTCAGGTGAATGGATAGGATCCTTCGCGCTTACAGAGCCTAGTGCTGGTTCAAATGCAGCTAATATGAAAACAACGGCCGAGAAAAAAGGCGATAAATATGTCATTAACGGTTCAAAGCACTATATTACGAATGCAGTAGATGGTCATGTATTTACTGTCATGGCAGTGACCGATCCTTCAAAAGGCGCAAAAGGGATTACATCATTTATCGTTGAAAAAGACACACCAGGGTTTATCGTAGGTGCTGTGGAAGACAAAATGGGACTTCGTGGTTCCCATTCTGCAGAGCTTTTCTTTGAAGATATGGAAGTTCCTGCAGAAAACATACTTGGAGAAGAAGGAAGCGGCTATGTAAACGCGTTAAAAATTTTAGCAAATGGCCGCGCAGGTCTTGCAGCGCGTAACCTTGGATCAAGTAAACGTCTATTGGAGCATTGCTTGGATTACGCACAGGAACGTGAGCAATTCGGTAAACCAATCATTGAAATGCAGGCGATCCAGCATATGCTTGCAGAAATCAGCAAAGAGATCGCTGCATTAGAAGCTCTAACGTATAAAGTTGCTTGGATGACAGATCAAGGTCAGCGTGTTGTTAAAGATGCAGCAATTGCAAAATTATATGGTTCGGAAGTTTACAACAAAGTAGCTGATTTAGCTGTACAAATTCACGGGGGAATTGGTTATATGAGAGATTATCCGATTGAGCGTTATTACCGTGATGCACGAATTACGAAAATCTATGAAGGAACATCTGAAATTCAAAAAAATATCATCGCTGGTGAATTAAAACGCGAATTGAAGAAATAGGAGTGTTAGGGAATGAATGAATCGTATATTGTTGGCTCAGTAAGGACAGCTGTCGGTAAAATGGGCGGGACATTAAAGGATGTACCTGTTGATTATTTAGCTGAAAAAGTAATTCGTGAATTGATGGAACGAAACGGTTCAGACATTAGCGTAGATGAAGTCATTCTTGGCCAGGCAAAACAGAGTGCAGATACTTCCAATTTGGCACGTCTTGCTGCATTGCGCGCTGAATTACCGGTTGATGTGAGCGGCTATACCGTTCACCGCCAGTGTGGTTCAGGACTGCAGGCAATTAATAATGCTGACATGCAAATAAAACTTGGATTATCTGACGTCGTTATTGCTGGTGGGGCGGAAAGCATGAGTACGGCACCTTACTATTTAAGGAATGCTCGCTTTGGTTACCGTGCTGGAAATGGCGTCTTGCTTGATCCGAACACAGAGAGCCAGCCATGCTCTCAGCCACAGGAGAAATATGGTAATCTGACAATGGGTCTCACTGCTGAAAATCTGGCGGAGCAGTACAAGATATCCAGAGAAGAGCAGGATGAATTTGCACATCGCAGTCAAACATTGACAGATGAGGCGATTAAAGCGGGACGTTTTGAAAAAGAAATTGTTCCTTATGAAGTAAAAGAACGTAAAAAAACAATTATCTTTGATACAGATGAACATCCATTCCTGACTTCACTGGAAAAACTTGCTACATTACCAGCCGTGTTTAAAAAAGGTGGTTCTGTAACTCCAGGGAATGCAAGTGGGAGAAATGATGGGGCTTCCGTTGTTCTCATGATGAACAAAGAGAAAGTGAATGCGTATGATCTAAAGCCAAAAGCAAGAATTATTGGTCAGGCTACAAGTGGTGTATCACCTGAGATTATGGGTATTGGACCAGTTGAGTCAACCTATAAAGCTTTAAAACAAGCAAATCTTAAAATGGAAGACCTTGGTTTAATTGAATTAAATGAGGCTTTCGCGGCACAATCACTTGCGGTGATCAGAGAAGCGAAAATGGATATCAATAAAGTGAACGTAAATGGCGGGGCAATCGCACTTGGCCACCCAATCGGTGCAACAGGGGCTATTCTGATGACAAAGCTTCTTCATGAAATGGAAAGAAGAGGGGAAAGATACGGTCTTGTAACACTTTGTATTGGTGGAGGGCAAGGGATTTCCACAGTGATTGAATATCTGGGTTAATTCATTCGGATGGTGATTCAAACGAATCACCATCTGATTTATAACAAGGATATATATAAATCAAGGAGGTAACTTTGTGAAATCCATACATATTGTACAAATTCTCTCTATGTATCATACAGACGGGGAAGATGTTTTAAATGAAAATGCAAAGGTAACAAAGTTTGATACCTTTGATGAGAAGGAAATTATATCATTCTTAAATAATAACAAAGTCGATGGCATCATTCTTCGGGCACCAGCCCGGATTACGCCTGCTATTTTAGATGCATGTGAAAATGTGAAGGCGATATCCGGAGCAGGAGTAGGACTGGATAATATCGATGTTGATTATGCAACAAAAAAAGGAATCCGCATCCTTCATGCGCCAAAAATCAACACCAATTCGACGGCTGAACATGCGGTAAGCTTGATTCTTGCCGTAATGAAAAATATTGTAAAGTTCAACGATGAAATGGAAAAAGGAAACTACTCCTATCGGGATGGAAAATATACGAGCGAGCTGAAAGGGAAGACCCTTGGGCTTGTCGGATTTGGCTCTATTTCACAGAGAGTAGCCAAGATTATGAAGCATGGATTTGAAATGAATGTAACAGCATATGTGAGAAGAATTCCGGAAGAAAGGCAGAAAATAGCAGATGCAATCGGGGTTGAACTTACAAAAGATATGGGAGAAGTATTTAAGAATAGCGATGTAATTAGTTTGCATATCCCATTAAATGAAAATACAGATGGCAGTATCGATAAAACATATTTTGACATGATGAAGTCAGATGCGGTGCTGATCAATACGGCACGTGGTGGTGTGATTAATGAAGGTGATCTGGTAGCTGCAATTAAAAATAAACAAATCCGTGCTGCGGGTGTAGATGTGTTCCGAGTCGAACCGGCTCCGGCAGATCATCCATTTCTTGGTGTGGAAGAGATCATCAAAACACCTCATATTGGTGGCATCAGTCTGGAAGCAGCGAAACAAACAAGTACAACGATAGCCTCCAATCTGATTAAAGCAGTTGAAGGGGAACAATTACCGACAATCGTCAATTGGGATGAGCTGTCTGCAGGAGAGTGAAAAAATGGATACTGAAAAAATATTACAGGATTTTGAAGGAAGTAATTTTTGGCAGTTTATTGGTCTAGAAATGGAAAAGGTGGAAAAGGGAAGTGTGACACTGAAGCTTCCTGTTATTCCTTCATTTTTTAATGTAAAAAATTCCGTACATGGTGGAATTTATGCTTCAATCCTTGATACTTCGATGGGGTTCTCAGCTCGTTCTCTTGGATTTGATGAAGTAACGACACTGGAAATGGATGTTCATTTTTTAAAGGGCGTCAAAGAAGGAACAATTTATGCGACGGGGAATGTGATTCATCAGAATCGTTCCACCGTGCTGGTCGAGGCCGGATTATATGATGAAGAAGGCGATAGACTTGCCCATTCAACAGGAACGTTCCGCGTTGTGAAATTTGCTAAATAAGCCAAGTGAATTTGAATTAAACTCAGAATGACAAAGATCATGCAGGAAGAGCTGGTTGATCAATGTTTCGTTATATTATTTTCAGCAGGTATACTTATTCATTACTTTTACGGAAACAGTGGGCTCGATTTATTGGAAGGTCTTACGCAAAATCTTGCCATCTTGTCTACTATTTTACTTACTCCGCTGATTTTTCTACCGCTTGAAGGGGAAGGAGTAATCAGCACAGAATCAGCTCCTGCGTGCATGTAAATGGAATAAGAGTAGGGATTGGTGGAATGGGAAATATTTTCTGGCTACCTTTATAATAGCAATGGGATATATCTCAATTATAATATAGTTTCAAGCATGTTATTTAGTATCAAAAAAGTAACTGAGGTGGTTAATATTGAGCAAAAGTTTAGTAAGAGCGATTCAAGTACTCGATTGTTTTTTAGAACAGCCGGTCATGACAATTAATGAATTGGCTGAAAGGGCGAATATGCCCAAGACCACAGTATTTCGGCTAGCTGGCGGATTAGAGGAAGCTGGATTACTGATAAAAGACAGAAAAACAAGTCATGATGTAACCTACCGGATGTCTCTGAAGTTCCTTACATATGGTAAACATGTAAGTGAACAGCTGGAATATAATAAAATCGCACTTCGTTATATGAAGGAATTAAATGAAGAAATCGATGAGCTTATCCACGTTACGATCATGGAAGGTAATGAAGCAGTTTATGTAGAAACAGTGAATAGCTCCAAGCCAGTGCGCCTCGTCGTAAAAGTTGGTGCGAGAGCGCCTTTATATGCTGGTTCAGCTCCAAAATTGCTCTTATCAAGTATGACCGATGAAGAATTAGACGTTTATTTAAACGAGGTCGAACTGAAAAAGCGTTCATTAAATACACTGACAGATAAAGAAAAAATAAAAGAAGAAGTAGAAAAAATAAGGAAGCGTGGCTATTCCATCAGTTATTCGGAAAACTTCGAAGCGACAGTTGGGATGTCTTATCCAATTTATAACTACGACGGAAAAATGGTTGCAGCAATCGGGATAAGTATTCCGGATATAGACCATACGAAGGAGAGGGAAGAATTTCTGTTGGATAAACTGGAGAAAACAGCATGGAAAATATGGGAGGAACTTGGTTATACAGACTAATAGTTTAAGCAGGCTCTTGAAACTGTAACCCATTGTATTCTTATGGAGAGGAGTCTGGTCTGAAAATTGAAAGTATCTGCATCTCGTCTGAAAGAATTTTACGCAGATGTTCCAGAAAAAAATCTGATACGTGCAAAAGAAGCAGAAGTGATTGCTGATAGTCTTGTTGATGCTGATTTAATCGGGATCAAGTCACATGGTATAACAAAAATAAAGTTAGTCATGACGGAAGAATAGACCGGGAACACGTTGGGAATAACGAACTGAAACTGAGGTGTTCTCATCAGGATACCGATAGCTCCAAACAGATATCCGAAAATATATGTAGCTTTGGAGTTATGCGCGTATTCCTGATGGAGCAGGCATTCGTCTGGCACCTGTTTAACTATCTTTATTTTTGCAAGCGCTTCCAATTCGATGTGTGCAAAATGACCAATAATTTATTTCGTTTTATTTTTTCTGTTATGGTGTTATTTCAATTTGTATCTTTGAAGAACAAAAATTAACGAAGTATTTAAGCGTTTTTTTTAGGCAAACTGACTATAGAAATGTTATCTGAAATGGGTTATAAATTAAAATAGTTCAACAATTCCAATGAAACGTTATCTAACTGATTAAGTATATAGGGAGGTTATATTTTGTTGTATTTAAATGAACAAGCTATTCGAGATGCGGTTACGATGAAGGATGCAGTAAATGCAATAGACACAGCCTACAAGCTTTATGAAAAAAATGAATTTCAGATGCCGGAAAGACTGCAGGTGAAGGAAAATGACAATACATTGTTGTTAATGCCAAGTATTATCGAAGGTGCAATCGGGACCAAGCTTGTCACAATATTTCCAAATAATATAGAGCATCCAACACTGCACGGGCTGGTTATTTTAATTGACAGTAAAACAGGTCAGATTAAATGTCTAATCGATGGTTCTTTCCTGACAGGATTGCGGACAGGCGCAATAGGAGGATCAGCAGTTAGAAATTTGACAGATGAAGGTGTTTCTAAACTAGCTGTTATCGGAACAGGAGTACAAGGTTTGTATCAAACAATTGCAGCCTGTATTGAAAGAGAATTTAAAGATATATATTTATACAATAGAAGTCCTGAAAAGATTCCAGCATTTCAAGAGGAGTTACGAAGCTGGCTTGGGGAGGACATTCGGTTGCACGCAGCAGATTCCCGGGAAGCAGCTGTACGAAATGCAGAAGTAATTATTACGGCGACCACTTCGGATAATCCAGTTTTACCTGATGATAAAGAACTTCTAAAAGATAAAGTCGTCATAGGCGTTGGTTCATTTCAGCCGACCATGCGTGAATTTCCAGAGTCTCTCTATGAATTAGCGGATAAAATATATTTGGATACAGATCATGCCATAGAGGAATCTGGTGATATTATTCATCCGTTGGAACAAGGCTGGATTAACGAAGAGAAACTAGAAAATATGGCATCCTTTATAGCGGGTTCAAAGAAAGTTAATAAGGAAGCAGGAAGGAGTGTTGTCTTTAAATCAACAGGTATGGCGTTATTTGATGTGGTTGTCGGAAAGTTGGTGTATCAAAAGGCGCTGGAAAAAGGGGTTGGTATGAAACTGGATTGACAGATAAGATTCAGTTCCATTTAACATTTGGATACTAAAAAAATGCAAGGGGGAAAGTGAAATGAATTCAAAGCTGAAAGACCCTGGAATTATTTTATTGTATGTACTAGTAGCAGTGGTCGCAATCGTACTGATATGGTGGCCAACGGACATTTATCTATTGGGTATTTCTTTAGCTGGTTGGTTAATGTTTTCCACTTATCTCATCTGGTTTTTATTAGCTATCATTTATGTGTTATGGATAGAAAGGGTACAAAAAGAAAATGAAAATGAATAGATAGGGGGGACGACAATGCAATTAACTGAAACAATTATATTGGTGATCTATTTAATCTTAATGACGTTAATGGGTATTTATTTTACAAAACGTGCTCATACATCTGAAAGTGATTATTGGACAGCAGGTAGACAAATAAATACATTTGTCGGTGCATTTGCATTATTTGCCGCACTTGCAAGCTCTAGTTCATTAATGGGAGCGGTTGGATCAGGAGTCTCACTGGGCGTTCCGTTCCTTTTTGCCTATGGTTTTGGTGCGGTAGCTATTCTTCCATTTACAATGTTTCTCGTTTCTGGGCAAATAAGAAGGTCTGGTGTTGCTACATTACCGGAGTTTTTTAAACAAAGATATGGGAATAAGGTACAACTATTAGCTGTAGCGATTGTAGTTATCGGGATGACATTTTACATGGTGCCGCAATTAACCGCTTCCGGATTAATTGGTTCATATATACTTGGTGTTGAATATACAACCGCAGTTATTGTACTTGGTATCGGCTTCACGCTTTACGCTGCCCTTGGAGGTATGTGGGCAATCACTTATACCGACCTCGTCCAGGGAGCACTTATTCTTGTAGGTATGTTCATTCTGTCAATTATTATTTTAATACAGCATAATGGTTTTGGCTCGCTTTTACAGGATGCTCTGGCGGTTACACCCCATTTTGGAGATATAACACAACCATGGATGTCCTATTTTGGTTTGTTTTTAGCTTTCCTTTGGTTTGGTATTGTTTCCCCATCCGCGGTTATGCGCAACTTCGCTTCACGCGATGCTCGAGTAGCCCGTCGCTCGGCAATGTGGGCTTGTTTGCTCTATTTGACCATATTTATCTTTGGATTCATTGTTGCTTCTGCAGGAGCTACTCTAGGGATTGCTGAGAGCCTGACGAATCAGGATATGATTTTTATTTCAGTGATTGAGCACTATATGACACCAATACTGGCCGGAATCATGTTTGCGGGATTGATTGCAGCTATTATGTCGTCTGCTGATGCAATGCTACTAGCAATTTCCGCTGGTGTCGCCCGCGATATTTATAAAGAATATATTAAGAAAGATGCCTCGGAAAAACAGGTTACAAGGTTAGGTTTCGTTGTTATGTTCATTGCGAGTTTAATAGGAATTCTTATTGCTATCAATCCTCCTCAGCTGATAGCAATTATGGTTGGCTGGGTTGGTGGAGGTCTTCTTTCCACATTTGGTTTTCCGCTTGTTCTTGGTATCTGGTGGAAACGGGCAAATACAGCTGGTGCACTTGCAGGAATGATTGGTGGAGGATTGACTTTTGTTATTCTCGTTATTACGGAGCCGTTTGGAGTAGTGGCCGAGCCGATCATTGCAGCACCTGTTTCGTTAATTTTATTAATAGTTGTAAGTTTAATGACACCACCGCCACCAGAAGAAACGCAAAAACAGGTAGATCGTTATCATGGCGAAAGAATAGTATCTTAAATTGTTTTGCTTTTGAAAGCTAAATTGGGATAAAGCCTGTCTTCGTGAAAAGTATGGGGCAGGCTTTATTTCTAAAAGTTTCCATCTTTCGTTTCATTACAGCTTGTTGCAGGAAAAGAAAGGAGAAATAATGATGCAAGCAACTGAAATATCTACAAAAAAAATTCAGCGTATCGGCAGTGAAACAATTTCCGATAAGATTCTTTATAAAGCAATCTATAAAAGTATTGGTGTGAAGAGAAGATTTAACAAGACATGGAGCCCCGATTATATTCGTAATCACCTTGTGAAAAAGGAACTAATCTATCACCCGTTCTGGATCGTAAAAAACTTAGTGGTTGCAGCACGCCCGCCATTTCCTCCTAAAAAAACTCCAAATATTATTTTTATTGATGCCGTGTCAGGATACCGTGGTTTGTTTACAAAAATTCCTCCAATAAAGGACGAAGAAGTGGAGATGGATGCACTAGTAACAGTGCAGCTACCAGAGGAAGAATTAGATAAATATATAAAAAACGTGCAGCAAAAGCAAATCAATCGTTCCTATGTTTTAAAAAAACCGCACCATGAAGTGAAGGAGGTTTCCCTTGTTTATTTGCCGATATGGAAGGCGAAAATAAAGGGTGATCAAATAAATGAAACCTTCTATATTAATGGGAATTCTGGTGAATCGGAGAAATATATGAGCGAACGGTGGAAGAACAGAAAGGATTTGCTTGAATAATTACTGTGTGAAAAGGCCTATATGGATATTGAATACAAGAAATTGTGACTTTGTATTTAATATCGATTGTCATTTACTCTGGAACTAACAGGATAAAATCAAGCAAGGAGGAATGATAATGAAAGTATTTGCTCTATATGGCAGTTCTCGAAAAAATGGTAACTCTGATTTGCTTGCTGATAAGGTGCTCTATAATATCAAGCATACCAAGCGTTATCTCACTGATTATAATATTACACCAATTGACGATAAGAGACATGAGCCGGAAGGGTTTTTAGAACGGGTGAATGATGACTATAATGAGTTGGTTTCTGAAATGCTTGATCATGATGTTGTCATCTATGTTACACCTCTGTATTGGTATGGGATGTCTGGTCTGATGAAGAACTTTATTGACAGATCTACAGAAAGCATGCGTATTCCGGAACGCAACTTTACGGAGAGAATGAAGGAGATGAAACATTATGTAGTTATTGCGGGTGGCGATTCGCCTTATGAAAAAGGAAAGCCATTAGTGCAGCAATTTGCATATATTTTTGATTTCATGGGTACCAGGCTGGAAGGTTGGATTATTGGTGATGGAAATAAGCCTGGAGAAGTATTGGAAGATAAAGTTGCCATGGAAAATGCAAGTAAAATGAATGCAGAGGTTAAACAACTATTCTCACATAAATAAAAAAGCGGCAGGAACGATACACATATATATGGAAGCTGTGTAAACGACCTGCTGCTTTATTTTTTTAACGCCAAGTAGAGAAGTATGCAGTCCTGAAAATTACTCGTGTTGAGCCCAGTCATTTCCTCTATTTTCTTTAATCTGTAAATAAGCGTATTTCTGTGAATGAACAGTACTTTTGCTGTTTGGCTAATATTCATATTGTTTTCGCAGTATGCTATAAAGAGATCCGCCATTTCCTTAAATCGATCATGTTCCATAAGAGTATGGATCCGAAATTGAATTTTGTTACGATATTCTTTAGATGTTTCTAGTGGTAATTGTTCTAAAATGATTTCCCAATCAAATATGGTATGTATGTTTGATTCGAGGCTACGTTCTTTGGCGAACTGTATTAGTTTCACTGCCTCATGGTAAGACTCACTTACTTGTTCAATAGCAGGTGAAAGACTACCAGCTGCAATTGAAGGGTCTTTAATTGAATATATCCTATATAATCTGATTAATTCCCTGCTTTGTTTCTCAAATTGCTGCAGGAGCTCCCTGTATTCCCCCTCACTCCCCACTTGCCTCACAACAACTATTTTTTCGCTATTTAAAAATGTAGCTAACCCACAATTAGTGCATATATAGGCTTCCTGAGTGCATCTTAACAGGTTATCTTTCAGCTGGTCGATGGAAATATGTTTTTTAGCGCTGTGCAGTAAGGAATTGCCAATATCAATGACAATACAAAAGCTCTTTTTTCCATAAGGAATGCCAAGCACCCCACAGTATTGTTTGACCCTTTCTGTTTGGACTACTTCATTTAACAATATATATTGTGCAAATGTTTCCCTGGTTTTTGCCTTCATATCCGTTATTTGCCGATGAAAAGTTTCCTGCCACATTATTTCAACATAATTTTTAATTAATAATCCATAAGGTTTGACTTGAGCGGGCGGCCCAATTATTCCCAAGACTCCAACTGTTTTGTGATCAAATTGAAGCGGAAATGCGATGCCCTCATACACATTAACCATATTTTTTATTTGTACTTTATCAAATATAATGTGATCGTTCTTTTCAATTACTTCTTTTGAAGGCAAGTGGTAGGTGCCAACCCTGCTGGAGTCCGTAGAACCAATAATATAACCATTGTGATCGCTCAGGCTGATAGCAAATGGTGAAATTTTTGAAACCGCTTCCACCACTTTTTGTGCAAATTGTACTAAGAGGTCCACTACACACCACCCTTTCAATCTTCTGTTTTTGTATTTATATCATATCATAATAAAGATAAATAGATAAGGTTAAATATTTAGAAAGCTTAAATATTTAGGCGGATTGTCCATAGTATAAGAGAAAAAAATAAGGTATAACTAATGAAAATTGTAAATAAACAATGGATATTATTCTTACTGAGAGGTGGTTTATATGTCAAAGAAAACAGATATTATAATTGTTGGTGGTGGTGTCATTGGTTCCAGTATTGCTTATAATTTATTGAATGACGGATTTACAGGTGAAATTACCGTATTTGAAAAAGATAAAGTATACGAGTTTTCTTCGACTCCAAGAAGTGCCGGAGGGATCAGACAGCTATTTACAACAGGAATTAATATACAAATTAGCAGGTATAGCTTAAAAAAATATATGACATTCGCGGAAGATATGGCGATAGGAGGCGAAAAAGCGGAAATTGATTTTAAAAATCCGGGTTACCTTTTTCTCGCTAAAAATGAAAACATCAGTCAGTTAAAAAGGCAGATGGAGCTGCAGCGAAGTTTCGGGGTACCTTCAGAGTTTCTTGAACAAGAAGAATTGTTATCAATCATCCCAGAATTAAATAATGAAGATTTGCAGGGAGGACTTTATTGCGGGGAAGATGGATACTTAGATCCGTATTCTGTCATGCAGGGTTATGCTCGAAAAGCAAAAGAGCTGGGAGCAAATTATGTGTATGAAGAGGTCGATGTTGTTACGACGGAGAGCGGAAAAGTAACTGGTGTGCAATGTAAAAATGGAGAGAGATATGAGGCCCATACGGTAATAAATTCAGCAGGTCCATGGGCACCTGAGCTAAGTAAAAAGATAGGACTGCCAATTCCGGTAGTTCCGCTCAAGAGACAAATCATTCAATTTGATATTGCTGAACCGTTGAAAAACAAATTGCCGTTAACGGTAGACCCGACCGGTGTTTATTTCAGGCATGAAGGATCATCGATAATTTCAGGATTTGGTGAGAAGGTGAAGCCGGGCATTGATTTCAGGTGGAATCGTTCTTTTTTCGAAGAGCAGCTATGGCCGGTATTGGCTACGCGGATATCCAATTTTGAAAGAGCAAAAATAACCGCTGGATGGGCGGGTATGTACAGTCATAATACAGAAGATCAAAATGCGATTATCGGAGGTCACCCGAAAATGAAAGGATATTTTATGGCAGCTGGGTTTAGTGGTCATGGCATGCAGCAAGCGCCAGCTGTAGGGAAAGGTTTGTCTGAGCTGATTCGAACAGGAAAATATGAAACATTAGATCTCAGTCCACTTCGATTTGAACGTTTTGCGGAGAATGAATTGATAATTGAAGGCGCAATCGTTTAGTTACTAAGTATACGAAAAATAATAGGGAGGGGAATTTCATGAGTGATCCTACAACGGATAAAAAAAGAGAAACATGGGGATCAAGATTTGGGTTTATCATGGCCGCTGCAGGATTTGCCATTGGTTTAGGGAACATATGGCGATTTCCCTATTTAGTAGGTGAAAACGGTGGTGGAGCTTTTCTATTAATCTATATTGCTATTATTATTGTCATTGGGATTCCCTTATTTTATGTTGAAGCAGGTCTTGGTAGAAAAGCACAGTCTGGTGCTATTACCGGTTTGCGTAAACTAACTAAAAAGGGCAGTACTTGGGTATCGATAGGATGGCTTGGCGTGTTTACGTCGTTACTTATCTTTTCGTACTATCTGATGATCATGGGCTGGCTATTTGCTTATTTTGTAAAGGTAGGTCTTGGTACATTTCAAGGGGTTACATTTGATCAGGCAGCCGATATTTATGATAAGTTTGTCGCAAACCCATGGCTTGTTACTGGATACGCAATTATCCCAATGTTGATTCTTGCGTTTGTAGTAGTGAAAGGATTGAAAGATGGCACAGAAAAATTTGTGCGACTATTAATGCCTTTACTCATCATCATGTTACTAGCTCTAAGTGTATTTTCACTTTCTTTAGAGGGTTCATGGGAGGGGGTTGTATGGTATTTGAAACCAGACTTTTCACAAATTAGTGGAGATTCTGTACTGCAGGCTTTGGGGCAGGCTTTCTTCTCCATTGGTATTGGGATGGCTGCTGCCTTCACTTATGGAAGTTATCTGAAGAGAGAGAAGTCCAATCTAGTTGTAGACGGAGTGTGGGTAATTTCGCTTGACACATTTGTTGCTTTTATCTCAGGAATGGTCATATTTCCGGCAATATTTGCTTTTAATGTTGCCCCAAATTCAGGACCAGGTTTGATTTTCCTGACATTGCCGACTATATTTGATCAAATGCCTGGTGGAACAATTTTTGGTCTTTTATTCTTCTTCCTGGTTATAGTAGCCGCACTTACAACGGGGGTTGGTTTTGTGGAAACATTAGCAGCTAATGCATCCGAATTATTTAATCTGAATCGTAAAACAAGTGTTTGGCTTGTGAGTATTGCTAGTTTGGTGTTGGCAATTCCGTCTATTTTATCACAGGGACCATGGTCAAACATTCAGATTTTCGGTATGGATATATTCACATTTATTGATTACTTCTCTGGCAATATAATGCTTGTCGTTGGTGCACTTTTGCTTTCTTTGTATGTTGTATTTAAGTGGAAAACGGAGAACTTCATCGATGAAATCAATATTGGAACAACAGGAGTGAAAATTCCTTATGCTGTTAAACCAATCTTTGCTTTTGTTATTCCGGTGGTAATCGCTGTAATTTTCATAACTGGTATTCTATAAAGAACTAAAGTTTTAAATATAAAAAATGGATTGCTGGGGAGAGAGATATTTTGAATATTGGAGAAAAACAAATTATTGTAAGTGAAAAGGATATTGATGGACTCAACCATGTAAATAATAGTGTATACCTTAATTATCTGGAGAGCGGAAGAGAAGCATGGTACATAAAGTACGCTGGTTATTCTTATGATGATTTTCATAGAAATAACCTTGGGACGGTCGTTTTGAGGATTGACATTATGTATAAAAAGGAAGCGGTAATTCACGATCAGCTTCAAGTGATTACGATACCGAAGGAGCTTGGGAATACGAGTTTTGTATTTGAACAAAAAATAATGAATCAAAATGAAGAAGTGGTCTGTGAAGCGACAATTACGAAAGTGATGATCGATTTCACTACAAGGAAAAGCAGACCAGTGATTGAAGAGATTGCACGGAATTTTAGGCAATAGAAAACATAACCTAAATAGATAATAGCTATAGTCCACATCAAAAAACACTATTACAAGTAAAACGTATCTACGTGATACCATTTGCGGGAAAATATTGATATCAAATTGCGTATCAGGTTGAAAGTTCTAATAAAAAGCTTTATTAAATAAGAGTAAATAACATGTGGGGGGATAGTAATGGGTTATATAGAATTAAAAACAGAAATTCCAGGACCAAGGTCAAAAGAATTATTAAAGAAGCGTGAAGATTCTGTTGCGAGAGGTTTAGCAACAAATTTATCCATAGGAATTGCTGAAGCTGATGGAGCTATGGTAATGGATATAGATGGGAACTGTTTAATTGATCTTGCGGGAGGTATTGGAAGTTTAAATGCCGGACACACCCCTAAAGCAGTAGTGGATGCACTAAAGAGACAATTGGATCATTATATAAATCCGGTATTTCCCGTCGTTTTGTATGATTCCTATATTCAGCTTGCAGAAAAACTTAATCACTTAGTTCCCGGTAATTTCTCAAAAAAAACCGTTTTATTTAATAGTGGTGCAGAAGCGAATGAAAATGCTATAAAAATTGCGCGGAGATATACAAAACGTTCAGGGGTCATTTCATTTGAAAGAGGATTTCATGGAAGAACCTTTATGACCATGTCCATGACAAGTAAGGTAAAGGGTTTTAAAAAAGGATTTGGTACAATGGCGACGGAAGTATATCATTTACCTTACCCATATCCTTACCGGGATACTCGGACGACAATAGAATTATTAGATGCTATTGACAATCTGTTTCAAATGACAGTGGATCCATCGGAAATTGCAGCTATTGTAATAGAACCAGTCCAAGGGGATGGGGGGATTGTTGTCCCTAATAGAGAGTTTTTTGAAGGCATACGAAAATTGTGTACGCAACATGGAATCGTATTTATAGCTGATGAAGTGCAGACCGGATTTGCACGTACAGGTAAGTTCTTTGCAATGGAGCATTTTGGAGTAGCTGCAGATATTACAGTAATGGGAAAATCGATTGGTGCTGGAATACCTTTATCTGCGGTGACAGGTAATGCGGAGATAATGGATGCTCCGGAGAAAAAGGAGTTAGGTACAACATTGGGTGGGACCCCTTTAGGTTGTGTTGCTGGACTTAAAGTAATTGAGGATATTGAGAATAACAATTTGATGGATAGAGCTCAAGAAATAGGAAATAAAATTCGTTCTAAACTAACATTCCCATCAAAATTTGTTGGTGAAGTTCGGGGACTAGGGGCGATGATTGGTATAGAGTTTGTAAAAGATTTGGAGACAAAAGAACCCTACCCGGAGTTAGTGAAGAATGTCGTTCGAAAATGTCACGAAAACGGGGTGATTGTAATTACCGCAGGATCTCGTGGTAATATAATCCGTTTACTTCCACCATTAATCATTAATGATAAACAATTGAATGAAGCATTAGATGTAATAGTTAATGTGATTAAACAAATAGAAAATGAAGAAACATTAACACATATAGAATAGGTTATGATTCAATAATTTATCCCAGAGAGTCTTACTTGTCGTTTATTTTTAACTTCCCAAAATAAAGTCGAAAATCAACAAAAATCAACATATGATCCTATCGTTGATGTAACGGAAGATCATATTATTGTTTTACAAAATGCTGGACCAAAGGGCGGACCTGGAATGCCGGAGTGGGGAATGCTCCCTATACCGAAGAAGCTTATTAAAAAAGGGGTGCGACTTTGATTATTTAGAAACAGGATTTGGCGCCCCGACGAGAGAACCAGAGATCAATTAATCATATATTTGAATTGTAACATGAAATTCCGGAATAAAGACTGGATAAAGTAAATTGTGAGGTTAACATGTATAAAGCCATTAGTGTTGCATAAACAATAAACTCAGTATCAAATATTAATCGAATGAGTTTGTGCCAAGCCTTTCTCAGTACCCTTTTCACCCTAGTGTTTCAGACATTCTATTTTTGTACGCTTTTTCAGCTACCGCGCGAATGTCTTCGCTTGGTTCCCGGTCATTTTAAAGTTACGTTCTAATATCAAGAACGTAACTTAAAATGCGAGGATGGTTATCTAAAACTTTTGGCTAGCTTCCCAATCGCGGATGAATGAGGTTTGTATACACCGATTGAATCACCTGGATACCAATGCATGCCTCGCTTTTTCATACGGCAAGTAACGCGACGTTTGTTGGATTCCATTTGGTGACTTCCGGTGGGTGGTGAGGGGGTGTCTTCCAATTTTACAGCTTACCCAACGAATGCAATAATCCCCGCCTCATCATCTAATTCCAGTTTAATCCCTGCGAAAGGATCCTCATTAAGGAATTCATCTAGCCATAACCGTAGTGCTTCGATAATGTTTGACATTACGAGTACTTGTTTCCTGCCATTCCAGAATGATTCTGCAGAAAAGCCAGTATCATCGTCATACATTAATTCCACCTCGACTTCTTCTGGTTTTATGTGTTTTTTCCGAGAAACATAAACGCAAATTGCGTTAATAATATCTTGTTCAGGAAGGACTAATTTCTCCATACATTAGCTTCCTCTTTTCTTTTCCTTTTGAAAAAGTGATAAATTTTTACTGCCACTGAGATCAAGAAAATAATTGCGAGACCGTTGATTAACAAGCCTAGCATAGATCCTAAGATACCCATGTTACCAAGCAGCCCACCGAATAATAATCCAGCAAGCCCACCGAGCATGAGGCCCTTCATTAGACCACCTGACATCATGCCGCCTTTATTGTTCGTATTTTGTTTTGTCGTGGATTTGTTCACTTTAGAATCTTTTTTATTATTTTGGAAGAAGGAATTATTGTTGTTAGAGTTGATGCCGCTATTTCCTGGGTTAAATGACTTTTTCCCGGATTTATAACGTTTCGCCTCCACCGTTGTGTCCTGATCTTGGAAAACAACATCTCCAATTGGTGAAAATACTAGTGCGATGGCACATAATGCTACGATAATTTTCTTCATTAATCTTTTTCCCCCTGATGATATCTTTGTATAGTCATCCTCCCATTATAATATAGCTTTTTCCTTTTGTCTGTTTGGAGGAAGGAAATGGCTTTATATAAAAGAACGAAATCCGTTCCATTAATTAAGAAAAGTTAGGATAGCATCAACCAAACTGTAGGTACCAAGTCCGGTACAAATCAGTGCTACTATTCCGCCGATAATATTAGCCTTTAAAGAGTTTGTATAGTTGCCGAGACGCTTTTTGTTATTCATGATAACAAGGAGAGTAATTGCAATCACAGGGAGCAGGATACCATTCAAGGCTTGTGCGAATAGCAGAACGCTCAGAGGATTAAGTTCAAGGGCCGAGCAGATGATCCCAATTGATATAATGATGACAAACACGATTTTAAAGCGTTTGTCTTTCATATTGTTGCCCCATTTTAAGACACTGCTTACTGTCATCGCTGCACCAAGTGGAGCGGCAAGCGCAGAAGATAAGCCAGCTGCAAATAAACCGATACTGATGAAAATCAGTGCCCACTCTCCCATGATTGGTTCGAGCTGAAGTGACAAGTCAGCGCCACTTTGTATTTCCATACCTTTGATCGTCGCACCAGCTGTAATCAGTACCGCTGCAGTAATCAATCCTCCCACACAAATGGATATGATCGTGTCCCATCGCGAATCTTTTAAATCAGACGGCTTGTTCCAGCGTTCCTGCACATTTGAAGCATGAAGAAAAAGGTTGTAAGGGACGACGGTTGTACCGATTAATGCGATAATCATAATGATGGAACCGGGAGGGATGTTTGGGATAAAAGTTCCATTGAATAATTCTCCAATAGCCGGCTGTGTCATAAACATGGTCGTAATAAATGTAATAGACATAATGACGATGAGGAAAATCATCAATTTTTCTATCAGTTTATAACTGCCGGAAAGGCCGAGAAATAAAATAATGACTCCTACAATTGGTCCAAGTACATTCGTTGGTATTCCGGTAATAGTGGAAATGCCTAGTGATGTGCCGAGCAGATCACCCGCCATATAAGCGGCACAGCCAACACTGATAGCAATAATCACAAGCCACATGGAGCCGTATTTCAATATTGGATTTATGAATTGTTCGCGGACCGCATCCCCAAGCTCTTTCCGCGTAATGATTCCGAGCCTTCCTGTCATTTCCTGAAGCACAATTGTTGCGATAATGGAAAAAACGATCGCCCACAACAATGCGAAGCCAAATGATGCTCCTGCTCGTGTCGCAGTTGTTACGGTGCCAGGACCAATAAAGGAAGCAGTGACAATTGCCCCTGGCCCAATGATATTCAATCTATCTTTCCATGTTCTTTTCCCTGAATCAGAGTTACTTATTCTATTAGGTATTGCCATATTTTTTCTCCTCCACCTTCATTTCATCTTCGGTTCTGTTACTTTTCGACCCCAGCAAATATTATTTAGCTCTTCTCACTGGGGCGTCTATATTTAAAAACAGCACAAGTATCCTTGTTTATACTTGTGCTGAACTGCCAATATCACTATTTGCTATTAATCAAACCCGCGAGCGCATATAAAATAACTGTAGAAACAAAGTGGGCAGAATTTTGATTTGCGTCCTGCTGCGGATATACTTCCACAAAGTCCATGCCAATGACGCCTTGCTTGCAGATTTCGTGGACGAGTGTTACAAGTTCAAAAGAAGTAAGTCCATTTCCATCAACAGGACCGCCGGGATTAAAAGCAAAATCTAAAACATCACTGCAAATGCTCAAGTACACACAGTCCACATCTTCCTTCGCTTGGGCATGAAGTTCACGGGCAAGCTCCGATAAATCATGATGCTTTCGGATATCGTTGATTGTTACCGTAACAGCACCTGCATCGCGGGCATTCCGACCTGCTTCAGGCTGATTTCTCGGTCCATGAATACCTGTGTGAATAATACTTTCATTGCGTACACCTTCCTGTTCATATAAACGGGCAAAAGGACTGCAACGCGCATACTGGTCACCTTGATGGGAAGGAAGGTTGTCGAAGTGCGCATCCAGATGAATGATGCCGACTTTCTTTCCTTGTTCTGTAAGTGCCCTTAAGATGGGGTAAGTGATGCCATGATCTCCGCCGAGACCGATTAGAAATTTCCCGCTCTCCCAAAGCTTACCCGAGAAATTTGTAATTCGTTGCATCGTTTCTTCCACATCAGCGGGAACAACATCTACATCACCAACATCCCCAAGCTCGATATGTTCGAATACGTCAATATGGTCGAGCTCCGGCAAGTAGCCACTGTACCTTGCAGATGTCAGCCGTATTACTTTCGGTCCAAGTTCACATCCTGTGTAATCGCCCCATGTAACTGCACCTTCCCATGGAACTCCGTATACGATAGCGTCAATGTCTCCTAATGAATCGAGAGAAGAAGAAAGATTCTTTGCCCCGAGAAAAGTTGGTGTGTTTCCGTAAAGATAATTATTCAACGTGTATCCCTTCCTTTTTTGAATAATGGAGCAGGCTGATTCACGTGTAACGATTCACCTGCATCATACTTGTTTGGTTGGCTGTTTCATTAATAAGTATTGCTTGTTAAATATCTGGTTTCCCTTCCATTAAGGAGATGAAACTCGGAAAGGCTCATATCCCCACCATTTGGCTTGGAATATGAATATTTATATGATTGAGAAAGGGAAATATGAGGGAATTCGTCCGTTGAATGGTGAGGTTTTTGAAGAGGTCTTCATTTAAAAAATGATAAACCGCATGAAATGGGATAACAACCAATTCATGCGGCTTTTTTAGATAATACTAAAATCGATTTATACCCATTCTCAGTCAATGGTTATAGGTAAATGTTTCCTTTATAAATAAAACATCTCCGCAAAAACTAAGTTCACCGAAAAAAGCGAGGTGACTTTATGGAAAATAATACAAAATATACAGCATCCGGTACCAATATTGAAGAAGTAAAACGGGCAAATGAAAATTCTGGTATGTCATATAACGAAGCAAAAGAGTATATTGCAAGGACTACTGGTGGCCATGGAACTGAAATTTATAGCAATACAAACGCTGAACAAGTTCGGAAAAAGAATCAACAAGGACAATAAAAAAAGCTAATCCTGCTGGTTCATGTGTTAAAACCAGCAGGAGAGTCTTAATTATTTGTTTGCAATCTGCTCTTTTGCTATTTTAACCATTTCTTTAACCATATTGCCACCGATTGGTCCGCCAACTTTTCCTGCTTGCTCAGAGGTAAGATGTCCGTTATTTCCTTTTTGTAAAGGTACGCCTTGTTCTTCAGCAACTTCGTATTTTATCGATTCTGGATTATTAAGATCTACGTCATATCCAGCTTCCTTCATTACACGTCCTTTAAACTGACTGAGATTTTTCTTTGCCACGTAAAACACCTCCTTAGGAATAGAATTTCCGAAAAATTTTGGTTTATCCTGTTAAAGGTTTTCAATTATTTGTTATCAAAATCTAAAGTGGCTAATATGGATAATATAGTGATGTTTCTTTAAGGGGATAATTGCTTGTCGGGGGCATTTATGCTGTTTTTTTAAATTTAAAAAGCACGAAATACGGTAGAGTGGAATTCACATGGAAAGGAGATTATGATGCAAAGTAATATAGGTAAACTTTACTTGAAGTTGTGTGAAGATTATATTAAAAATTAAATCATTCTGGTATAAGTGGTGAAAGACTGGCTAAACGATTGGATGAACTTTCACAGCTTCCTTCTTGAGTTTACTTTGACATCGATTCCAAATAAGTATATCATTTCGGTAAAATGATTGGTTCAGAGAGAACCGATACATCTAGAAAAGACCATTATCTATCAAACTCTGATCATAGGAGCATTCCTGTAATGAAGAAATTTGAGGTTTGAACAAAAAAGAGCCTCTCTGGTATAGTACTGGGTGTCAATGCGCATTGACCCCTAAATTAAAACATACCAAGGAGAGGACTCACCATGAATT
>NZ_WOWT01000041.1:0-24719 GCF_009746545.1 Oceanobacillus sp. AG | reverse complement strand
AAGATGCTTTGAATAAAACGAACAAGAAATTCAAAAAGTTAATCAAAAGTCAACTACAGTATTGGTTTGCGGGATTACCTAACTATATCAAGGTATACCTGCCTAGTTTGGGCTGCGAAAGTTGAGTGAATAATAACCATTTTGTTGTCCACCGCCATAAAAATATTCATTTTCATTTGTAGATAGTGTTTGTACTGTGTTGTTGTTCTCATATTTTAATGGGGCTGCCTCTTCCCAAAGAACCTTGGATTGATTTTTATCATATAAACTCATTTTCGAAGTTCCCTTTTCAATCCTTAATTCTATTGCATCAGTAGATATCCTATGAAATTCAGAATCCTCATCAATATCTACATCTATAGAACCATACTCCTCATTGTATTCGCTTTCATTTTTATCGATAATTCTAGTAACATGATCCGACTTGTTAGGTTCAGGATAATCTGGATACTCCTTTTCTGGATCTAAATGAAGCCGAAAAAGATTTTCCTTTAAAAAGGTTAACTTTATTCCTTCGCCTGTTGATAAGTTAACATATACATCGCCACCATCTTGTGTAATGTCTTCTACTGTACCAATAGATCCTTTCTCTTCAGCTGCATTTATAGTGCCGCTAGCCAGTGTTAAAGTAGTAATAATTACTAGTAACAATAAACTTATCATAAACATTCCTATTATACTTTTTGGCTCTCTAAGTTTATTCGTATTGTTTAGCATCTTAACCTCCATATCATATTCGTTTCAAACAGCATTGTTTGGTTCAAAATCCAATTATGAAATTAATCCAGCTCTAATAATAATTTATGAGTATCATGAGAATATCAGTTAATGATGCACCATAATATCGACACCTCTCTTCTTTTCACTTTCAACGACATAATAAATATATTTCATTCAGAAACTGTCGTTGAAGGCATTTTGCATTCTATTGACCATTCAATATAATTGAATTTTCATTGGGTTGACGGGTCAACCCAACTTATTTACTATTTTTAGAAATTTCTATCATTTCCTATGTAAAACGTACTATTTGGCTTTTGCATCTTAATGGATGAGGAGTTATTTTGTCCGTAAATAGCATTCTATTGAACAGAATCAGGGATTTACGGACTGTATATCCCCCACCTTCACATGTTGGTTTTCCTCTTGTTTAGAGGTGGGGTATTACAGACCGTTGATACGTGATAAACCCCAATTTCTTTTTATCAGCAGACTTACATCATTTTATAGCAGGATTATAAAAACCCTCACAATGCTTTAAGTGAGAGTTTTATAATCCATATTAATTTAAACGTCTATCTACTTGCCCCTGTAACTTCTTGGAAACTATCAAATAGACCTTCATAGGATTCGTTTTTAATGTCTACTATAGAATCTTGAATCATCTGCTCTATTTTTACTTGAGTCTCAACCGTACTGATACTGTTTTTCAAAATTTCGTCGCGTAATTCTTCTTTTACCTCATCAAATGTACCAATTTCCTGATCTTTTTTTTGAATATCATTCACCTTTATAATATGATACCCATAAGTCGTTTGGACCGGGTCGCTTATGTCACCTTTTTCAAGAGAAAATGCAACATTTTCAAATGGAGGCACCATGGTTCCGGCAGAAAAATATCCCAGTTCTCCACCTTCTTCTGCAGTCATTGCATCTTCAGAGTATTCTTTCGCTAGTTCAGCAAAATCTGCTCCTTGTTCAATTTGTTCTAACACTTCTTCTGCAATATCTTTATTCTGTACTAAAATATGCTGCGCACTAATTTCCTTCGTCTTTTGTTCATAAGCCTCTTCCAGTTGCTCATCCGTTATAACAACTTCATCCAATGCAGCCTCCTCTTGAAGTAAGCCTAAGTATATAACATCCTTAAATGCTTCTTCATCGGCAAATCCCTGTTGCTGGATCATTTGATCAAATTGAATACCATAATTCTCTTTTAACTTTTCTAATTCATCAGTGACTTGCTCTTCACTAACATCATATTTCTCTCCCAATACCTGCATCATTACTAATTCTTCCAAGACTTGTTTGCCGTATCGTTCTTGTAAAGCCTCATTAAGTACCTCTTCGGTTATATCCCCGTAGGACGTTTCAATAACAACTCCTTGAGTCTCTTCCTGTTGGCATGCTGTTAACATAGCTATACATAAGATTAGTCCAAAAAAGTATTTCTTCATTCGTTAGCCGCTCCAATCATTGAAGGTTATATTTTTTGAAGATATGTACATATGAGAGGAAGAACCTCTCATATGCTTACTAGTTCTCTGTAAACTGTTTAATAAGGTATTCCGTATCAGCCCATAAAGTATCATAGGCTTCCGATGAAATCACCTGACCAACTTTTTGGAATTCTAGTAGTTGTTTAAAACTTGTAAGATGTTTAACAGCCTTGTCCAATTGATTGTTTTCTTCAAAGTGCTGGATGGATGCGATGTGCATTTTCAATGCATGAGCAGCTGTTTCATTATTAATCTCACCTTGATTAATGAAATAATCAAGTACGTCTATTAAATCTACCGTATGACCTGGAGAAGTACCACCATCCGATCCAATCGCTTGATTAAACGTCTCCTTACCGCCTACTACCGGTAGTTGGATAAAACTTTCTCCTAAAGCGATCTCAATCGTTGCACGGTTACTGTCTGTCATAATATAATTACGATCACTTCCGGTTACAATTATTCCAATCCGGTGTCCCTCTTTGAATACATAATCTTCTGGTAGAGTTTCCCAAGTGAATCTATAACTTCTTCCTGGCTCTAACGGTTCGGAATGCTCAAGAGACTCATAGTTTTGTGCATCAAGCCAACCATGGGTCACAATCTCATATGGTGCTTCATGTGTCACCAATTCTGTCTCTTTATAGCACGCACTGTCCTGCGGTGAGCTTTCTCCCCAACACGTTACAACATCGTCAAGTGTTTGAATCCCCTCTTCTCTTGAACCATGATGGATTCTTTCGTCAGTGCCATAATCCACAATCCGGACTGACAGATTCGTATCTTCTTTATCAACCATTGCCTGTAAATTAATTTCTGGTATACCGCTCATCCGAACATCCTCTGTAAGTTCTGGGGTTAAGAAAATTAAACGATTTTCTTTTTCAGTGAACTCATCTTCGACCGCTTGCTGTTCTGTCTGCGATGGATTATCTACAAATGTTTGTGTTTCTTCTTTGATTACAGGTGCTGTTTGTAACGTTCCTGGCAGGTCCTCTGTTGCAGGCGCTAATCTGATGTCTACATTTTCTGTATTAGCAGCCGGCCATGTTTCTTCATCCTCCCAGTTACCATTTCCTCTTTCAATTTCTACCATCGGCTCATCCATAATTCCGTTATCAATATCAAGCAGCCAATAATCAAACCAACGATGCAATGTTTCTACCCACTCAGCTCTTCTAAAATCAAATGGATCAACATGACCTGTCTGGGTAATCCAAAGTTTTCTTTGCACATCATTTTCTGCTAAAGCTAACCACCAATTGGAGAAATGATTTGCTTTCACATTATAGTCATTGATTCCATGTACAACGAAAACACTAGCATTTACCTTATCTGCATCTTTTACATAATTTCTTTCATCCCAAAAATCATTATAATCACCAGTATCATCATCGGAGGCAATTCTCATCTCTTCACGAATTGGCGCACAATCGGCGACACGCTCGCTGTTTGTTACGCGTCCAGCTAAACCACCCGGACCATTACGGTAAAAAGGAATTCCGCCATAACGGTAATAGTCATACCAACTGCTAATCGCACCAATCGGCACAATAGTTTCCAACCCTTCAATTCCTTGGGCAGCTGCTGCATTTGCCAAAGTTCCATCGTATGACTTACCAATCATACCTACTTTTCCGGTCGACCAGTCAGCTGTAACTTCATTGCCATCTTTATCCCACGCTTTTCCTTTACCATTTAACCAATCGATGGCAACTTTAATACTTTCGGTTTCTTCATACCCACCTGTCGTCGGACATCCATGGGAATTATTAGTTCCAACCATATCAACTAATACGACCGCATAGCCCCTTGGAACAAAGTAGTTGTCATAATAAAGTGGAAACATTGTATTTTCCCCAATACCATCCGGGTCTTTAATTTGGCTTTCATTTCCTCGTCCCATGCTTTCGTAATAAGGACTTGCATCCATAATTGTTGGTACTTTAATCCCTTCTTCCGTTTCCCTTGGACGCATAATATCAATGGCAATCCGATCTTGTTCACCGTTCCGATCACTATCCATTGTTGATTCAACAAAAATAGTTTCTTTAATCGCATCTGTATAAGAATAGACAGGCTGCGTAACCCCACCTTCCATTACAACGTCCGCATTGGCAGAAACGGTTTGCTCTAAACCGTCAACATGTAAAACCGGTGTTGCAACTAAAGCTACAAAACTAACAGATAACAATAGTTTCTTTAATGCATTCTTTGTTCTAAACAAGAAGACCCCTCCATATTTACCAATTTTCAAAGATTATAAGTTGTATATATTCATAGAGTATAAAATTTCCTCGTCAGCCTCACTTGAACCAAAGTTATTCCCCTATATATCTGCACATGGAAATATCTATTTATTTTTCCAATTCTTCATATAATTGTTGAGCTTCGTTAATCAATACAACGTAAGCTTTTTCTACAACAAGTCCTTGCTTATACAATTGATTAAGAAGTATTTCAAATCCTTCAAGGTGTTTAAGCGCTTTGTCATAAGCACCACTTTGTTCAAATGTTTCTATAGAGGTCAGGTGGGTAATGAAGGACCGTTTTGTAACTTCTGTTTCAAAGGTTCCAAGCTCATCAAATTGTTCCACATATTGCTTGATTGTTGCGGCGCTTATATCAGCATCGGAACAATCGCCAACATTAAAGAGTGACAGGCTGTTCGGAGCACCGAAATCTGTGATACTAGAGCTATTGCCATAACACCCTAGTACACCATTGATTGAATTGCCTACTAACACTGGTCCATAGTCACCGTACTGCTCATTAGCAGATAATTGATTGTTCTTATTGAGTATTAACCAACCATTGAAAGTGTTCGCTACTAATGTCGTATCTTTCGTAGTTTCAAAGATATACGATTGTCCATTGACTACTGATTCAATTAACTGGATGGATTCGGCTTTTTCTGATTTAATATCCCCATTAATTGTACTATTGGAAATTAGTATCGAAGCTCCATTTTCAATGATGACATCCCCAAATACTTCTATATTTTCCAGACATATTTGTCCTTCCGTAACGACTAGATCTCCCTCGTAATCTTCTGTTACAGAATGCGAACATGTTAGTTTTTCTCCTGGTATGACAGTAGCTTTAAACTCTTCTGCGTTTCCAATATTCCCAGTAGCATCAATTGCCCGATGTTCGATAAGGTGGGTATTGAAGCCAGGAATAAATTTACCGCCCCGATCCTCTTCAGTAAATGTTCTTTCAAAGGTTACAATTGAAAGTCCCCCAGTTCCAAGGTTTCCGTACGTTAATTCTTTAACATCTGTTCCGGAATGAGAGAACTTAAACGGTGTTCCTTCTGGTTGATCGGGGAATCCGTAATAGTTATACCAACCATCCTTATTTAAACGAAGCTCGCCAACAACATATCCCGGCTGGTCATCTTCAGGATTAAGTTTCATTTCAAACTCATTGAAATAAACATAATGCTCTATTCCACCTGATAATGTAGCTACCGCTTCCGACAACTCCTTAGGGGCTGTTGGTAGACCATTGTCGACTGTCCAAGAAACCGTTTCAAGGGCTGAATCAGGATTATTTGGATCTGTAACAGTTGCACTTAATTCAGAAGCCCCTGCTGGTAAACTAATTTTGCTTAGGTCAAGGAAACGGCTATTATCAGCATCTTCTATAACATTGCCATTTAGTTGCCAAGTTACGTTCAATATACGATCGGTTGGATTAGGTGTTTCAACAAATGCGATTTCATTAAACGCAAGAGCATAGGCTGTTGCAGAATGATTGGTAAATGCGATATCCACTTCAGTCAGTTCTTGTGGTTCACCAATCGTCCATTCACGTATTTGCGTCATTCGAGGTCCATCTAAATAGTTACGATGCCTGACAAATTCTGTCTTATCTTGAACGATTGCCTTGACGGTATCACCTACTTGTACATCTAACTTGCTTAGTTCTAGATGACGGGAATCATTTGTATCAGAAACGACTTCACCATTGATTTCCCATGTAACCTCTATTAAATGAAATCTTGGATAAATCGTATTAACAGCAAGTACTTCGTCTGCACCGATTTCCCCTTGGGGTGTCGATGTTAATGGCATCTGTCCTGTATTACGCATTCCTGTAATGCGTTGTGTCATTTGCTCTCTTGCTATTTGATCAAAATAAAATCCAGTATGTCTCATCATAGAATGTTGACTAGGACGCCATACATTTGAATTATAATACTGGCCACTTTCGTATCCATCTGGATCAGCCGCTCTTATAATTCCACCAGCTTCACTTTCTTCACCAAGCCACCGCCACCACTTAGCTTGATTCTCCATCATTTCTTCAGATGTCATGCGTGTATGATGAAAAGAATTTGGTTCTTGATCAGGATGCGCTTCTCCCGGAACACCACGGTCATAGTAAGGGTACTCATCGGCAATGCCGCCTAATGAATGTCCTAATTCATGCAATGAAACAAGGGGACCTTGTGGGCTACCACCAGTTGTTGTTGCATGAGTACCGCCAATCCCGCCATACGTGTCGGTGTTGCCAAGCGTTAGAGTTTGCACATTCTGACTATTCGCAGGGATTTCAAGTAATGGTGCAACATAGTCCTGCATAATTTCATTTCTAGCTTGGGCTCCACCACTTCCAAAGGTTACCCCTCGTGCAAGATCATCTGCCGGACACTGATTTGCATATTGCAAATTGAATACAGTATCTCTGCGCTCATTCCCATCCTCTGGATCACAACTAATTCCAGAATCTTTAGACGGCGTTTCAACCATATAAACGTTGAAATAATTTCGATAACTGCGGAACGGCTCAACACTCCACTGGACATTTTGGTTTCTGTCGACATGTTCCCGGTACTTGTCCATTTCTTCAGCTGTATATCCATCTCCAAAGATAATGAGATTTAATCGCTCCTCAGCTGGTCCCGTTATTTGTAATGGGACAACATTGACATCCCCTACTTCCAATTCCCCCTCTTCATCTACAGTAGAATTTGCCTCCGTGATATTCCCAAAAATCAATATCAATACAGTGGTGAAGAGCAAGACAAAAAAGGCTTTTTGTGAGATTTGATTCTTTATTGCCATTTTGACACCCTTTCTTTCCTATTCTTTATTACCATTCGCTTGAGTCTATCTCTATAGATAGAACCTGTTTATGGCATCTTTACTCACCTCTGCTTTCGTAGGTATGATTTTTCTAAAAGTAATAGGACTCGCCATATTCCCGAAAAACGATTTACTTAAAATAGGACATGGCGAGCCAATAATTAATGACAGGTATTAATCTATCAGCCTACTGATTCAGCAAAAAATCTGTATAATCGTATAGTGCATCAGCCGCTTTTTCAGCTAACGATCCATTGTTTGAGTATTGGTCAATTAAAAGGGTGAACCCTTCTAAATGTTTAACTAGCTTTTCAGCATCATTTTGTTTCTCAAACTGC
The DNA here is from genome assembly GCF_009746545.1 of Oceanobacillus sp. AG. NCBI lineage: Bacteria > Bacillati > Bacillota > Bacilli > Caryophanales > Bacillaceae > Oceanobacillus > Oceanobacillus sp. AG. The sequence goes on along the minus strand of NZ_WOWT01000041.1, from coordinate 17,069 downwards.
TCTATTGCTGTTAAATGCGTCGTTAGTGGTCGGACAGCTGCTTCATCAGCATCCCCACTATCTGCAAATAATTGGACTAAAGCTTTCAGGCTTGTTCCATTTACTTCGCCTAACAACACATCAACATCAGATGATGCTTGTTCAGTATCTGTTTCGGATGTTGCTGTGAACGTTAGCTGTGCTGGTTGCTGTTCACTTTCAGGGACTTTCACGTAAACTGGAGCCTCCACTGTTTCACCAGCTTCAACTTCAATCACATGATGAAGCGTCATTGTCTCCCATCCCGCATCTGTTTCTGCTTGGATTCGGACTAAGTCTGTTTCTTCACCAGTATTTGTTACGCTAAAGGTATGTTTTGCAACTTTGCCTGGTATTGCTCGTTCTGCAGAGACTGCAGCAGCTTCAACACTACGTTCAAATTCTCCAGCACTGTCTAAATGACGGACAGATACCCGGTATGAAAGCGCTCCGACATCGTCATATTTCTTATCTAAGATGTAGAAATGCAAACGATTATGCTCATCGATATACTCGCTTACGATATCTTCATCCGTCCCAGCTTTGAAAAGTGCATCTGCAAGCTGCTCTAGACCACCCTTCGAAATCATGGCAGTAGTACCGTCAGGCCGTACAAAATCCTCAATTGTTATATCCTCAGGCTTTGCATCTACTACCCAAATATTAGGCGCTGATTCGGTATTTTTCGTTTTTGCAATCAATACTCCTGAATCATGCGTAAAGGAGTCATAGCCCACTTGATCAACAACTTCAATCGTGTAGTTGTCATACCACTTAGCTCCACGTTGCATATCCGCTCTCCAGTCATCTTCTAAAGAATTAGGGGGTGTTAAATCTTCCATTTCGATGTTGATCCCCTTCAGATCATCCCGTTTAAAACCTTCACCAGATGGAACAGCTCTCGCAAGAATATCTGCAAAAATTGGTCCCGTCTCCGCTAGCTCGTCGCGATCAATGTTCAAGTACTGATTCTCAGACAGAAAGCCTTGTTTAATTTTGTTACGCAACATATGATGTGGTGGTGTTGATCCACCTTGGATAGCCGGTATCATCCATCGTGTATGCGAGCCTCCCGGACCATTAAAACTTCCGCTGCTCATCAGTTCCCAAGAACCAGCATAAGTACGGGATACTGGATTTCCATAGGGGTTATTATAGTTATCAGCTAATCCCATCAGATGACCAAATTCATGGGCATAGGTTGCCATACCATTACTGGATCCTTGAATGGAAACATTTCTGCTTGCACTGGACCAAACAGATTTAGCTGCAAACCAAGAAGTCCAAGGCACGTAGCGTGTATTTACCCAGTTCGGTAAATCCTCACCAAGATTTGCTGGTGGACCGAATTCATCAGGAATTTCTTCTGGACTATTAAACATCATTTCACCAAATTCCTGCCAAACTCCCGTCTCGGCATATCCAGAATGCAAAATAAATATAAAGTCATAGTCGATTCCTGATGCATCTAAATCTGCCTGAGCTTTATTGACTGCCTCTGATCTTAAAGTCATCGGCGAATATCCTGGAGGTATAAAATCTTGCTGGTTGAATTCATTCAAACCGTATTGGAACTCTTTTCCATCCATCATATAGGGGCCATAAGCATCAAGATCTACCTGCCACTTTCCGTTTGAATTTTCCATCCAAAAATCGCTAATCGTACGGTAATTATTTAATGACTGTGGTGTGTTCAGATAGTCCAGCCAAAACTGCGGCAGCTCTTCTCTTGGAACGTTACCAATCTGTGGATTTCCAGCCGGATCTGTACCCTCGGGCTTTGTTACGACAAATTCCAGGTCAGGAAACTCTACTAAAACTAAAGCCCCTTTCAATTCCCTCTCCGGTTCGACATCTACTTCATCCCAGTTCAAGCCAGGTACAGGATTGAAATCATCCCAGGTCATATCTCGAGGAAGTTCCCAACTCTCTATATCTACCGGATCGGGAAAGGCATCCAGGCCGTTCGGTGCAGCAAATACCAAAGGAGAAAATGTAATTAAAAATACTGACATTAATAGAAATGAGCGTTTTACTAATTTCATATTAGTAACCTCCACGGACGACGGGGGTTCTTAAGTATCCCCATCTCTCAAATTGTATTTTTAATAGAACCTTATCAAAGAGTAATAGCGATGCTGAACAAGAAAGTAAAGAGCAACCTAATCGTTTTTATCTATCAATATATCAACGTCATGCTGCAAAATATCAAAAACTTCTTTTGTCATATGATCAGAATGGTAGTTCAACAGTAATTTAAATCCAGCTAGATGTTTACTAGCCTTATCTGTTTCATCTTTTTCCTCAAAAAGTTCGACAGCTGTCAAATGTGTTTGCAATTGACGGACTGTAGTGGGATCAGTGATTGACCCTTCATCTTCATAATAGTTAATAAGATCTTTTATTTGCCTTATACTAGTTGGCTCCCCCGTAATATCACCAACGAGTGGCAATAATAAATAGCTTTGCTCTGGATATATCGATATAGTTGTTCCTGGTTGTGGACGAATCGTATACTCGTAGTCACTGGATATAAGAACTAGACCGATTCGGTGTCCTTCTGCCACGTCATAATCTGTAGGCTGCATATTCCAAGTAAATGTATATGGCTTATCTGGTGTTATGGCTACAGATTGTGAATCCGATTGTAAGTTTTGCGGATCCATCCAGCCACGTGTAATGATCCGGCTACTCTCATCCGGTCCATAATCAACGAGTAAGGCGGTAAGATTTGCTACAGGGCGATCTATGCTCGCCTTAACCGAAACAACCGGGGTACCACTAATGCGGTAAGCGTTCGTTAGTTCAGGCGTAACATATGCTTGCCTATTCTCCATGTCCTCCAATGGATTTTGCACCAATGTTTGTGCTCTAATGGACGAATCATCAATTACTTGATAAGAAGTATTTGTATCACTAACAGGACGGTGACTTAAATTCCCCGACTCCGTACTCCCAGAAGTAAGATACAATGCTGTATCTCGGACGTCCTCATGCGGCCATGCGTTTTCTGTCACCCAGCTGCGGTCTTCCTTCTGTTTATCAACCATAGGCTCGTCCATAATTCCATTTTCAATATCATAGAGCCAGTAATCGAACCATTTGTTCAGGGTTATCAGCCATTCCTCATTTCTAAAGCTATACGGGCTTGAATGTCCGTGCTGATGAATCCATAGCTTTCTTGGCACATCATGCTTTTCAAGTTCTTCCCACCACTGGGTAAATTGTTTAGTCTTTACATTCCAATCATTTAGTCCATGCACAACAAACACACTTGCTTTAATATTTTCTACTCCATTTAAATAATTTCGCTCATTCCAAAATTCGTTATAATCTCCTGTTATTCGGTCTTGTTCCTCCTCAATTTGATTCATCAGATCAAGGCAAACCTCAGGATTGTTACGAGTTAGGACCGCTCTCGCAAGTGAATCTGCATCCTCCCCTTGGTAGCCTCCTGGAGCAACAACCGCACCGTTTGAACGGTAGTAGTCATACCAACTACTAATAGCACCAATTGGAACAATCGTTTCTAATCCTTCAACCCCTGTTGTAGCTACCCCATTCGGTAAGGTCCCATTGTAGGAAACTCCTGTCATACCGACTTTCCCCGTCGACCAATCAGCAGTTATTTCTTCGCCGTCTGCATCAAAAGCTGAAGCACGTCCATTCAACCAATCGATTACCGCTCTAGTCGCTAGCACTTCCTGCATATCCCCTGATGTTGGGCAACCATTGGACATACCGCTACCAATACTTTCAGCAAGAATGACAGCATATCCTCTTGGCAAGAAATAGTCATCATAATACCCCGGCAAATCTGCGGCGTAAGGCTTACCACCAATAGGGTTAGGATTAATCGGGGTCAACTCTACATCTACATTGTGAAAATCAATTGGATTCAGACCTGCACGATAAGGACTTATTTCATAAATAACAGGAACTTTTAATCCTTCTTCCGTTTCCTTTGGTCGAATAACGTCAGCCCTAATCCGATCATTTTCTCCGTCCCCATCACTATCAACCTCTGTTTCGATAAACACTCTCTCAACAATAGCTTCTTCTTTGGAAAAAACCGGTTGAGTCATACCTTCTTCTACTACAATCATCGGGGGTTCAACAGTTGACTCCTCTGCTATATTAGCACCGAGAATCATTGGAAGAATTAAAACTAATAAAAAAAATGGTATGAGTTTTTTCATATCTTCAACTCCAATCCGATAGATATAACTCCATCCACCTAATCTAGTCTTAAATACTAACTTGCCAATCTTGGAAATGATCGTTTGAAACAGTTGAGAAAGCGCCATCATTCAATAGTGAAGAGGACTCCGTGAGATTTAACCATAATACTTAAAATGACACGTGGGACGACCAGCCAAATAACGGATAACTCTTTTTACAACAAAAAAAGTCTACTCACCTCCCATTCGTTTAGTAAAGGCTCATAGATGTCAATTATTTTCCGTTCTGTAGTTTTTCTTACTCAATTCTGTCCCAACTAAAAGTCTATCCCCCTTTCAAATATATCAAGATGTATTTCCATATTGTTGGAATCTTGTATATAATCTAACATTTATTGACTCCTTTGTCGACTAATTGTTTGGATTATTCATACTAAATGAACAAAAACTACTATCTATATGCATGAGTTTACTTCCCGGATAAGGGGATGAACCTATACTAAAATTGATAAAAGAATAGCAATTAGTAAAATCCCTCAGTTAAAAGGATCGTCATCAAACACAAAAGTTTATGGACGAGCATGCAACATAAAGAAGGGCAATAGTAAGTGCACTACTCCCCTAGTCTGTTACTTTTGGATCTGTTAATGTTTCTTTTCTTGTTTTATCCAACATCCGTACAGTTTGCCAAATCGTTATAAACGCATAAAGCATCAATAACAATCCAGGAAGAATTAACAGAAGTGCTGCACCTTCTTTCGTATTCGCAAAGCTAACAACATAACCGGCATAAGGAACGGTGACTCCTGTATATTCTCCGATAATATTTTCAGCGAGGACAGGCTCACGATCGACACCATCATTGGCATCTCCTTTTGTTATATACGTTTGACCCTCACTACCGACTTCCTCTATCCGGTGGGTTACCAACACTTCTTCTTCCGTAAGAAAAGTGACAATATCGCCTTCTTGAAACCGAGTCGTATCGCCTCCAGTTTTAACAAATATGATCGATCCGGTTTTTATTCCAGGTTCCATCGACCCTGATAAAACGGAATTAATTTGATAGCCCAAAATTGTTGAATTTCCTTCCGACATCTTTGAATTTACCACTAAGACCATCGTTAAAATTAACACAGCAGTTAATAACATGGATACCATAAAATTTAAGTATTTATACCACTTTTTCTGCTTCAACATCATCACCTCAGGTATGCAGATTCGAATCTTTTTAAGCTTCCGACTTTAGTTTGATGGGTCATCATCAATTACTTCTTCATTTATTCCATTAACATCTTTTTCTTCAATTTCCCCGTCCTCATCTAGCTCTTCTTGTATCTCATTCACTGCGTTTTCCAATGTCTCCTCTTCTGCCGCTATTTCTTCCTTATTTTCGTTGTCCATAGCCTCCTCCTCTGTTTCTGCCATTTCATCTGTAGCCGCTTCTTCATTATCATTTACATCATCAGAATCTCTTTTCTCTTGGACTGTGATCTCAGCTGCAAATGTTGTTTCAACTGTCTGCTCTTGATAAAAATAAGCATAGGTCGGTAAGTTAATATGATAAACACAGATAAATAATAGATAAATAATAATAAAGACTTTTAACACAATGTTTATCAATTTTACATCCTTTTTAAAAATATGAAACATCTTATTCACTCACCTTCATTTGCTAACCCTTTGAAAAAATGAGGCTGGGACATAACATCACGCTTCTCGATGAGCAGTTATGCCCGAGCCCGACTGGTATCTCTCTATCTTACAAGATATTCTGTATAATCTATTAACGCCTGATATGCTTTTTCTGACAGCAAACCATTATCTGCAAATTGATTCAGAAGAACAAGGAACCCTTCTGCATGTTTTGCAACTTTGTCATTTTTCCCCTCATCTTCAAATTGTTCAAGTGAAGTTAAATGTATTTTTAAAGTACGGGCTGCAGATTCATCAACATCACCGTTCTCATTAAACAGATCAAATAATTTGTTGATACTTGCAGCACTAATGTCGCTTAGTAAGTAGTCGACATCAGTTACTGTTTGCTCAGAATCTGTTTCAGAAGTCGCGGTAACCGTAAGTGTTGATGGAATTTCAACCCCCTCAGGCACTTGGACGTATACTGGAAATTGAATTGTTTCACCAGCTTCGACTTCTATCACATTTTGTTCAATTTTCGTATCCCAGCCAGCATCTGTGTCTGCTTGGATTCGGAAAAGATCGGTTGTTTCTCCAGTATTTGTCACGTTAAAGTAGTGAGTTGCAATCTTACCAGGTACAGCACGCTCCGCTTCCCCAATTTCCGCAGTCACACCGCGTTCAAAGTCGCCAGCTCCATCGAGATGACGTACCGAGACACGATAGGACATGACGCCATCTTCATCATACTTCTTATCTAAGATATAGAAATGCAGGCGGTTATGCTCATCCACGTACTCACTGTTTATCCCATCACCTGTTCCAGCCTTAAATAAAGCATCTGCTAACTGACGATAGTCTCCGAGAGAATACATAGCTTCTGTACCATCCGGTCGAATGAAGTCGACTTGCTCAATATCTTCATCATTAGCATCGATTACCCAGATGTTTGGTGCAGATTCTTCATTCTTAGTTTTGGCCATCAATACTCCTGAATCCGGTGTAAAGGAATCGTAGCCAACACGATCAACTACTTCAATCGTGTAGTTGTCATACCATTTAGCACCACGCTGCATATCTGCTCGCCAGTCGTCACGCAGAGAGTTCGGTGGCGTTAAGTCCTCCATCTCGATATTGATGCCATGGATGCCAGTCCGGCCAAATTCCTCTCCTATCGGTACAGCACGTGCAATAATGTCTGTAAAAATTGGACCAGTTTCAGCAAGCTCATCACGCTCTACGTTTAGATACTGATCTTCATCTAAAATGCCTTGTTTGATCTTATTACGCAGCATATGGTGGGAAGGTGCAGAGCCACCAAGTGTTGGCATAACCATCCAACGCGTATGTGGACCACCCGGACCATTAAAGCTTCCACGACTCATAAGCTCCCATGGACCTGAATAAGTGCGTGAAACTGGATCTCCATAAGGATTATTATAGTTATCCAGTAATTCCATGATGTGCCCGAATTCATGTGCGAACGTACCCATTCCATCATTTTCCCCTTGTACGGAAATCCCGTTCCTTATATTTGCATGGGACCAGATGGACTTTGCCGCAAACCATGAAGTCCAAGGTACATAACGGGTATAAGCCCAATTTTGCGAAATTTCCAGGTCAGCAGGAGGACCAAATTCGCCAGTAACAGCATCTCTGTCCATGAACATCATTTCTCCGAATTCCTGCCATACACCGGATTGATCGTAGGCTGCGTGAAGAATAAATATAAAATCATATTCTTCACCTGATGCATCAAGGTCTGCCTGAGCAAGATCTAATGCATCACGCTGTATATTTCGCGACTGATACCCTGGTGGCATTGAGTTTCCATAGGATAAACCATATTGAAACTCCCGCCCGTCCACACGATAAGGTCCAAAAGCATCTAGATCAACCCCCCATTTACCATAAGAGTTTTCTTTCCAATACTCATCAATGGTCCGATAATTATTTAACGGCTGTGGAGTGTTTAAGAAATCCTCATAAAATTGACCTAACTCTTCTCGAGGAATGTCTCCAATTCCGATTGGATTTCCAGCAAGATCCGAACCTTCTGGTAAACTCGCAACAAAATCTTGGTCAGCAAAATCTACAAGTACTAAGGCTCCCTTTATTAAACGCTCCGGTTCCCCTGATGCTTCATTCCAGTTAATACCAGGAACTGACTTGTAGTCATCCCATACCATATCTTCTGGTAAAGTCCATGAATTGGTATCTACTGGATCGGGAAATGAATCCAGTCCAGAGGGTGCAGCTAACACGTTTGGCGTGTTTAACAAAAGCAAGGCAGCGGTCACAATGAATGACTTTTTGACTAATTTCAACTTGCTCTCCCCAATCTTTAACAAAATAAAATTAACAAGACATTTTCAGCAAACAATACATTTCATAGATTGCTAGATTATTTTTGGCTTCCTGGGTTTTGAGTCGCAACGAACGTCCATTTTAAATCTAAGGAATCACCCTGGAACTGGTTTTGGTCTCCACCATTATCAACAAAATTAAATTTAACTACGAAATCATCCAATGAATTAACTGGCAATCCTTTTTCACCGAGAGCTGGATAAAAAATATGTTGGTTGATAGCATCTGGTGTCATTTCTTTTAATTCTGCTAAAGTAGTTCGATAAATAACCTCATCCAATTTATCCACATTGTATAAAAATTCAACTTCGATATGGTTTGCAAAATCCTCGGTATTGTTATTATGTGCGTCATGCACCGTATAGTCCGTTTCCAGTGTAACCTTTTCAATATCTAGACTACCGTTGTTTACTAGTTCAAAACTGCGAATTATTGAATCACCAGGTGCTAAGTTTTCAACCTCAACAATTGTTGATGGATTTACTGATAGATCCAATGTACCCGCGGCAAATGTATTGTTTGTTACTTCCGTTGAACTGAAATAAGCAAAAGTCCCTCCAGCAATGAGTGTAATCCCCAATACAGCAGACATTGCCGCCATCCCTAACTTTTTCTTGATATCCATTTGTACTCCTCCTAAAATTTTCTATCATTTCCCCATCTATTATGTTAAGTAGCTCTTGCTGCAGTACCATACGTCTCTTCAGCAACAGAAAAAGCTATTGCTTTCCAAATAACACTAATAAACGATAAAAGCGGCCAAATGGCAAGATGACGTATGTATTTTGACACAAAAAAAACACTATTCACCCCCAATCTTCTCGTTTTAGGTTCATAGATGTATTTTTATAACATTTGCTGAATAAAATTATAGCAGATTTTACAGAATAGTATACAGTTTTCGAAAAATTGATTCTAATTTACTAGTTTCGACAACTAGCATAAGGAATAAAGAAGGTTTTCCATATAGTTATTAGTGCCTGGTCATTTTTATTAACTTTTGTCAAATTTTATCAAAAGCTAGATACTTGTCCTTGTCTACTTTCGCCCGACTTGATAGACTTTATCCACAGTTTCTACAGCCAAGCCTGTAGCTGTAAAGGAATCTCACCAGTTATTGGACATGCCGGGCACGCAAGAAAAAAGCTTTCTTTTTAAAACTTGAGAAAACTTTTTTCTCCTAAATTGCGAAATTAAATGCAACAAATAAACAAAAATGGAAATAAAGGGGCTCCTCGGAAAGAGTATGGATAACACCCAGAATTCATCGAGTCAAGGGGATAATTTTGACATTGGAAAATTGACGTTCACCCCGCCTCTATATCTTGGTAGCGCAACTCAAATGAATGTCTCAATGGACTAACTCCAAAGTAAAACTCTTATAAAACTGTATAAATTCACCAAAATCTTGTGCACTGCTATGCGTAAAAAAATGTATACACATCACTATCCAGTGCATCTAAAATCCTACTTAGCAGTGAATCTTCTTTTTAGAGATAACTTTTATCATAGTCAATCCTCAAATCTTCTTTCCAAACCTTTTAATATCTGTATCAATCTTTTCTCTAACTTTAATGTTATCCATTAGCTTTCCTCCCGAATAATAATTGGCTTGTTACATAACTTTGTCTCCCCTCTCGTCTCACTTGTGCTAATATAATAATTACCTATTATATTATTGAAATGGAGCATTTTTTATGGAAAAGAAGGTTGTTTCGGCTTGGGATGTTGCGCATCTCGCAAATGTTTCACAATCTACAGTTTCACGTGTTTTCACTCCTGGTGCCAGTGTTGCTGAAAAAACTAGAAAACGAGTATTAAAAGCAGCGAATGAATTAAATTATCGTCCAAATGCACTGGCTAGAGGCTTGACTAAACAAAAGACAAATATGGTTGGATTAGCAATGAAGGATATTCAAAACCCCTTCTATCATGAAGTATTAGGTATGTTTTCTCAAAAATTACGAGCGAAAGGTTATAATATCTTATTTTTATATACAGAGAATGAGGAAATTCAGCAAGAAGAGCTTAATTATTTCCTGGAATACAATGTGGAAGGAATCATTGTTACAGATGCTGTGATCTCCTCGAAGCTCGTTTCTAAAATTCATCATAGTAACATTCCAATTACTCTATTTAACCGATATGATAAAAATATACCTTGTAATTCTGTTTCTTGCGACAATATCACTGCTTCAAAGGAAATCGCCTCCTATCTTTACAACAAAGGAATACGAGATATTGTTTATATTACTGGAAAGAAGAATACTTCCACTAACCAGGAGAGACAAAAAGGCTTTACCGATTTCTTCCGAGCTAAAAATATTGATATAACAATTCTAGAAGGTAATTATACTTATGAAGAGGCCTTCCACCAAACAAAGAAATTGATTGCGAACGGTCATTGTCCTGAAGCCATTTTCGGTGCAAATGATATAACAGCCATCGGTGCACTGGATGCTTTAAAAGAAAATAATATTTCTGTTCCTGACGAAACCATTGTAATTGGATTTGATAATATAAAAATGGCTGCCTGGCCTTCATATATGCTTTCTACCTGGGTACAACCAATTGAAGAAATGGTCAACGAAACAATTAATTTGCTTATAAACAGCAACCAAAATGATAAGGTGCAAACCTTAAAACTAAAAGGAAGTTTCGTCCATCGTAAAACAACTAATTAAAATAAAATGTTTAATTCACCTTGACAGATGAAACCGTTTTCTAGTAATATCTTTTTAAGACTATTTCTTAATAGTCTTTTATTTTTTAGTAAGTTTGCATACGTATGCAAACTGCTAGCTACATAAGTTGGGGGAGCTAAGTATGATTAGATTCATCTTTGCATACGTATTCAAAAAATAAAAGGGAGAGAATTTAAGTGGCAATTTATTTAAAAGAAGGTAGAGTAAAAGAGGATATTCAGAAAGATGATGCTAAGGTTTCCGAGATTGTTCGGTCTACAATTCAAATGATTGAGGAAGATGGCGATAAAGCAATTCGTAGTCTCTCCGAAAAGTTCGATAACTGGAGTCCAGAAAGCTTTCGTCTCTCAGATGAACAAATTAAAAAAATATGTGCTTCTATCCCTGAACAAACCGCAAAGGATATAGAATTTGCACAAAATAATATTCGCCAGTTTGCTGAAATCCAAAGAGCATCGATGAAAGACGTTGAAGAAGAAACCATGCCTGGTGTTATTCTCGGGCATAAAAATATTCCTGTAAACAGTGTAGGCTGTTATGTTCCGGGTGGTCGTTATCCAATGGTTGCATCTGCACATATGAGTGTTTTAACAGCTAAAGTTGCTGGTGTAAAACGTGTCATCGCGTGTACACCACCAATCAATGGAGAAATACCCGCTGCAACAGTATATGCAATGCATCAAGCTGGAGCAGATGAAATTTACATTCTTGGCGGGATCCAAGCAATGGCTGGGATGGCAATTGGTACAGAAACAATTGATGCTGTAGATATGATTGTTGGACCAGGAAACGCATTTGTTGCAGAAACGAAACGTCAGCTATTTGGCCGCGTCGGTATCGACTTATTCGCAGGTCCAACGGAAACATTGGTTGTTGCAGATGAAACAAGTGATCCAGAAATGATTGCGACGGATATCCTTGGTCAAGGCGAGCATGGACCAACTTCACCAGGAGCATTAATTACCACTTCTCGTGAAATTGCTGAAGAAACAGTTAAAGAAATTGAACGTCAATTGAAGGTATTACCCACGGCTGATGTGGCCAGTGCTTCCTGGGAAGATTACGGTCAAATCATTCTTGTTAAAGATGAGAAAGAAGCACTTAAAGAAGCCGATCGCCTCGCATTTGAACACGTGGAGATTTTAACCAAAAATCCTGATTACTTCCTAGAGAACATGACGAACTATGGCTGCTTATTCTTGGGTCCAGAAACAAACGTTGCGTATGGTGATAAAGTGATTGGGACAAACCACACTTTGCCGACAAAAGGAGCCGCAAGATATACTGGCGGTCTGTGGGTAGGTAAATTCCTTAAAACCGTTACATACCAAAAAGTTACATCAGAGGAACAAAGCGCAAATATCGGTGAGTATGCTGCACGACTTTGCCAGCTAGAAAACTTTGCTGGTCACGCGGAACAGGCATTACTGCGTGTTCGCAAATACGGGAAAAAATGATGTTTATTTTAATTCTCGATGTAGGTAGGTGGCATATATGATTAGCATGGTCGGGTTAATTGGTGGTTTAATTCTATTAACTGTTTTAGTAATGAGAGGAATGAACCTCCTTGTTGTGGCTCCACTTTCTGCAGTTTTTGTTGCGTTACTTAACGGTTTACCATTATTCCCTCAATTAGCTGGAGAAGGTCAGATGGACTTTGTTACAAGCTATATGGATGGTTTCGCAGGCTTCATTACATCATGGTACCTTATGTTTTTAGCAGGTGCAATTTTTGGTAAAGTAATGGAAGATAGCGGTGCCGCAGATAGTGTTTCAAACTGGATCATTTCTAAAATAGGTATGAAAAATGCTGTACTTGCTGTTGTCCTTGCCTGTGCAGTTTTAACATATGGCGGAGTTAGTCTTTTTGTTGTTGCCTTTGCAGTATATCCTATGGCTGTTAGCTTATTTAAGGAAGCAAATTTACCGAGAAGATTTATTCCTGCAGCACTCGCTTTTGGCTCAACAACATTTACTATGACATCTGCTGGGTCACCAGAAATTCAAAACTGGATTCCCATCCCTTATCTAGGCACAAATCCATATGCTGGATGGGAAGTCAGTTTAGTCGTTGCTATTTTCATTTTTATCTTTGGATACTGGTGGTTAATGAAAATCATTCGCAGGGCAGTTAAAAACGGAGAATACTTTATTGAAAGAGAATCAGATAATAAAGAGGTAAGAACAAGTATACCTCATCCTTTCATAAGTTTAATTCCTTTATTATCTGTTCTAATTGTATCCTTTATTTTTCATGATTCTCTGCAGCAATCTGCGCTGATCTTAGCTTTGCTCAGCGGGATCATTACAACATGGTTATTCAATAGAAAATACTTCAGAGATTTTTGGAAAGCAGTTGGGGAAGGCACTACAGGTGCCTTAGTCGCAATTGGGAATACAGCTGCTGTTGTTGGGTTCGGTGGAGTTGCCAAGGTTACACCAGCATTTGAAACTGCTGTTGATTATATGACGAGCATTCCAGGTAATCCATTAATTGGCGGGGCTATTGCAGTTATTGTAATTGCTGGTTTAACAGGTTCTTCATCTGGCGGCCAAACAATTGCATTACCTATTTTAGGCCCACACTATTTGGATATGGGTGTGAGTGCTGAAGCACTACACAGAACCGTTTCACTTTCCTCAGGAACATTAGATTCCTTACCGCATGGCGGGTACACGGTAACTACAATCCGAGCCATTTCCGGTGAGACGCATAAGAGTGCATACCCAGCGTTCTTCTGTGTAGTCGTTCTCGTACCACTAATTGCAGTCATTCTTGCGATAGCGTTATTCTCATTAGGATTTGGAATTTAATTTTAAATGACTTCTTGAACCGTTCCTCGTGTCCCAAACCAAAAAGACCCCATCTTATTGAAGCATCTTTAATGGTTTAGGAAATTCAAGGGGCGATCTTACTGTCTTACTAGTCGTGGAACAAGGTTCCATTTCGTAGTTACTCTTATATAAAGAATTTATAGAAAAAGGCTGCAAGTGAAGAGTCTAAGAAGTAAATTACAAGCTGGTGGAATTGTACTAATCCCACCTTCATAAATCGAGTAGATGACTAGCCATTAATTGGCTAGTCGACCTCTCACACCACCGTACGTACGGTTCCGTATACGGCGGTTCAACCTTTTAAGTATCGTAGCTCATAAAGTGTGGACAAATCTTTTAGTCCCCACTTTGTGAGTTTTTTTTCTGTTATGGCACGGTGAATGATGCCATTCTTGGATGCACGCCAGTATCCTTTGCGAGTATTGGCTAATCTCATTGCATTTTCATGGCTGATTCCGTATTTACGAAGCATCTTATACCTCGTTCTTACGCGTTTCCATCGTTTCCATATTAGTTGTCTTAATCGGTGATGTAGCCATTGTTGGATTTCTTTTATGAATGTCTTCATATTTGAAATGCCGTAGTAGTTAATCCATCCTACGGTCGTTTGATTTATCTTTGTAATTATTTCATGGAATGTTCCCGGTTGTTTCCGACTGGTTAATTTCTTTAGCTTCTCTTTGAATTTTCGTTTTGCCGACCTGCTAGGTCGGCAATTTACTTTCCCATTAGGTTCTGTATGTTAAATCCAAGGAATGTAGCTGTTGTCGCACCACTTACCTTACTTTTCTTTTGATTAATGGTAAGTCCCAAATCTTTTTCTACAAACTCGGTTATACTCTCCATCACTCTTTCACCAGCACGCCTGCTTTTAACGTAAATGACGAAATCATCTGCGAATCTAACGAAGCGATGTCCTCGTCTTTCCAATTCTCTGTCCAACATATTTAAATAGACGTTAGCTAAAATTGGAGATAGTGGGCCACCTTGCGGGGCGCCTTCCGTGGTTTCAATATAGATATCCTTATCCAGGATACCTGAACGTAAGAAGCTCCATACTAATTTCAGTACAATTTTATCTTTGATAAAATATTCAAGGTATGCTCTTATGCGTTGGTGGTGTATTGTGTCAAAGTAACTTTTCAAATCACAATCAACAACGACTTTGTAACCTTCTTGATAATATTCCTTGGCTCTTTCTATTGCTTGGTGCTGATTTCTTCCTTTACGGAATCCAAAGCTATTTTCCGAGAATTGAGGGTCGATGATTGGGTCAATAACTTGAAGGATTGCTTGTTGAACAACGCGATCCAAAACACTAGGAATTCCTAGAAATCTTTTTGAACCATCAGCTTTTGGAATGGCTACCCTCTTTACTGGTTGAGGTTGATATGTACCATCTTTCAGCTTTTGTTTCAGTGGTTCATAGTATTTAAGCATGTGGCTTTCAAGTTCATTTACCGTAATCCCATCTACTCCCGGTGCACCTTTATTGGCATACACTCTCTTATATGCCCTCCAAAGATTATCGTCCGAAGTTACTTTTCCAATTAAGTTGATACCATCTTGTTTCTCCATATCCATGCGACATCCCTACACTCTCCCATTTACCCTTCCGTTTCCAACGTATCTCTCCATGGGTAGTCATCTCTCTGGCAAGTGCCACGATGATTTTCTGTGTTTAGGCGGGCGATGTCTGCACCTCCTTGTTTTCCAAGATTTAAGATTGTTTCACCCTTCGTTTCCTGTTGGAAACTACTATGGATCCTGCTGACTTCTCACGATAAATCTTTTTCAACCAGGCAGCTATTTGCCTGTCCGTGAGACCTCCCCGGGTAAGAGCTATAACCTTCCTCCCATGTAACTGCTGTATTTACTGTATGGAATTCGTGCAGTATTGGATTTCGTTTTGTTTCGCAAACTTATCCATTCCAATTCAGCCTTGTATACAGTTTCTGTTCGTCAGTTCGGGATTTTGCGTCCGGCTTCCTTTAGATTCCTCCTCACAGAGGACACACTTGCCATTCGCTAACAGTTCCTACTGCCAAGCCTGTAGTGGACTTTCACCACCAAGTTATAGCCCATGCCGGGCGCACGAAAAAACGGAGGATTGCATCTGCAATCCTCTGTTTTAGAATAAAGTGTTTTCCCAACAAGACTTTTTATTCGTTATTATCGTCTTTTATTGGGCTCATCAAAAGTCCTACTACGTTTCCTCTACCACCAAGGAGTAGCCGTTTTATCAATAACTTCGTTTAATTCCTCAATATTTTTTCTTCCTTGTGATTGTAACCAATCTATGGCTTTCTCACTACCATGTTCCGAAAATACGTTTACACTATCTTTCCATGTTGCTCGTCCACATAATACGCCATTAAATTTAGAACCAGCCTCTTTTGCAAATATTAGTGTTTCTTGAAAAAGTTCGGCAGATACTCCTGCACTTAGGTAAATAAATGGAATATCACTTATTTCACTTTGCTGTTTAAAGTAATCGCTAGCCTCTTCCTTCGTATATACTACTGTTCCATCCGTATACCCTTCAACAAATGCCATATTTACTGGGACTTCGACTTTTAGCACATCCACATTAAAGCGATCATCCGAAAACACCTTCATCGCCTCATTTACTTTTCGTGGTTTTACTTTTGCATAAGCCTCACCTTTAACATCGCTAACTTCAGCATCGTAAGATAAGATTTCCAGGAAAAATGGTATTTCTTCAGCAACACATTCTGAACCAATTCTTTCAACAAATGCATGTTTCTGCTCATTAATCTCTGAAGATTCATCAACATCATAGTAAAGTAGAAACTTAACAGCGTCTGCACCTTTTTCCTTTAGACGTTTTACTGACCATAGAGGTAATAAATCGGGTAAACGTCCACGTTCTGTTGCATCATATCCGGTTTCTTCATAAGCAACTAAAAGACCCGTATCCTCATCGCGCACTGCAGCGGCGTCCCAACCATACTCTGGATCTAGTAAAATAGAAGAAGAATATGGAGTTAACTCTTTTGAGATATGAACTTTAAACGCTGTAAGTGCTTCTTCTACATTTTCTATATCAGAATTAGCCATCATTTTTTTCAATGAACCTCTTTGATCAATTGCAAGTGCACTAATAACTCCATTAGAATTTGATAGTTTCTTAAGCAGTTCTGTTTTCCTTGCCGTTAGTTTTGTCATGTTTAAAAACTCCCTCTATATACTTTGATTATCTTCAAAATGCTCCTGTTTTCTTAGAATTACTCAAACGCCATTTTATAGAATGTATTGGTGGGCATAGTGTTCACTCAGAGTGCGGAATATTCAAACAGGGTTT
>NZ_WOWT01000040.1:0-28074 GCF_009746545.1 Oceanobacillus sp. AG | reverse complement strand
AGCCGCCATGAACAGCAAAATCGTGCCGGGAGATAGAGAAACTCCTAAAAAAAAGGTTCCAAGCAAACTTTTTATTGCTTGGAACCTTTTTATTTACTATTTTTGGCTAGTTATGTCCCAGCCCCTTATCTACGGAGTAAAGGCTTTAAAATAGGTCATTTACCACGCACTAAATTCCTTTCCGTTCATAAGCTATAATGACTAAATAATTCCCTTCAAAAAGCAGCTCTATCAAGAGCAAGGAGGGGTTATAATTTGAAGGACAGCAACTATAAACCGAAGCAATTATTAACGAAGCGAGAAAAGGAAGTATTTGAACTGCTTGTACAAGATATGACAACAAAAGAAATAGCCCAGAAACTGTTTATATCGGAAAAAACCGTGAGAAATCACATTTCAAACGCGATGCAGAAACTGGGGGTAAAGGGGCGTTCACAGGCAGTCGTTGAGCTTCTTCGTATGGGAGAACTTAAGCTGTAATTTAGACCGACTTTCATTTAGTGGAAGTCGGTCTAATTTATCAAGCACTAACGGTCTGTAATACCCCCATCTCTAAACATGAGGGAAGCTCAACATGTGAAGGTGGGGGGATATACAGTCCGTAAAATTATCTATTGGTCTAACACCGGAAGAGATTGTCGGTTGTATTATGCATCTCATTCCATATACAGGATTCCCTAGTGTGCTGCATGCACTTTCTGTCGCGAAAAAAGTATTCGCCGAACGTGGCTTTACCGTTTCAACTCCTGAAGATTAATATAAGAATGAATCTGTTTTAAAAGATACATAGAGTTTTAAAAAACCGACTTCCTTTTCATAGAAAGTCGGTTTCCTCTATTTAGCGTACATGATTTTTGTCTGCAAGCATTGCTTTCATTTCCTCAGGGATAGCCCAGGCTTTGTTCGTTGTAAAATCCATCATAACGACACGACCTCTTCCCGTTACCGTTATTTCACCTTGATTATTAACCGCCATATAATGTAAGTCCATGGATGTTGTACCGATTGTTTCCACTTTAACATAGAAATCTATCGTTTCATTGAAAAACATTTGCTTGAGATAATTACATTGGAGGTCAGCGACAACAAACCCTCGTTTCTTTTGATCCAAATCCCTAAATGAGCCAAAAGATTGCAAAAACTCAATTCGCGCCTCTTCGAAATAGATGAAAACGGACGTATTATTGACATGACCATATAAATCCGTTTCAGAAAAACGTACCTTTATCGGTATGGAAAAAGAAAATTCGGAACGCCATGTCTCCAAATCATTTATGTAATCTATTCCCTTCATCGCAATGCTCCCCCTTAAATAACGGAATGGTCCTCGCCTACATAGGTAAGGACCATTCGCTTTATTTCATCCCAGTACAATCGTCCGTAAAACTCCCACATCAAAAAGTCTACCAAAGGAGTTTTGATGGAAGTTAACGGGCCCTATACTCCAGTTTGTTCAACTAATAATAAGTGGGGATAAAATACCCCCGACTTATTAAGTTTCACTTTATAGTGTTTTGTCACTGCCAAAGAAGCTTCTGAAGGCGTGTAGATTTGTTGCACGGTTCATTGCTGCAATCGAAGTAGTAAGCGGGATGCCTTTCGGACATACTTGTACACAGTTTTGTGAGTTACCACAGCCGCTGATACCGCCATCCTCCATCAAACCTTCTAATCGATCACTTGCATGCATTGCTCCTGTTGGGTGGGCATTAAATAAGCGCACCTGTGAAAGAGCCGCCGGTCCGATAAAGTCGGATTTGTCGTTAACATTCGGGCAAGCCTCCAAACAAACACCACACGTCATACATTTTGAAAGTTCATACGCCCACTGCCGTTTATTCTCCGGCATTCTTGGACCAGGTCCAAGATCATGCGTTCCGTCAATTGGAACCCAAGCTTTCACTTGTTTCAATGCATCAAACATCCGCTCACGGTCGACAATTAAATCACGTACAACCGGGAAAGTCGACATTGGTGCCAAGCGGATTGGCTGCTCCAACTGGTCAACCAACGCTGCACATGATTGTCTTGCGGTACCATTAATTACCATCGAACAGGCACCACATACCTCCTCTAAACAACTCATCTCCCACATAACCGGTGATGTCTCTTCCCCATTTGCATTCACCGGATTCCGTTGAATTTCCATTAACGCGGAAATAACGTTCATATTCTGACGGTATGGAACATGAAACGTTTCTTCGTAGGGTTCAGAGTCTGGACTGTCTTGACGAGTTATAATAAATGTAACTGTACTTTTTTCAGCCATCTTGTATTCTCCCCCTTAGTGTGTAGTTGTGTAGTCACGTTTACGAGGCTTGATTAATGACACATCAACTTCTTCATAACTAATAATCGGTTCCACATTCTTGCTGTCAAACTCCGCGATTGTTGTCTTCAGGAATTCGTCATCATTACGTTCAGGGAATGCCGGTTTGTAATGTGCTCCGCGGCTTTCATCACGCTTAAAGGCACCAATAGTAATAACACGCGCAAGATGCAACATGCTATCCAGCTGACGCGCAAACATGACTCCTTGGTTACTCCAACGAGAAGTATCATTAATATTGATATTCTTCCAGCGTTCTTGTAACTCCTGAATTTTTTCATCTGTTTGAAGCAGCTTTTCATTTTCTCGTACAACAGTTACGTTGTCCGTCATCCATTCACCTAGCTCTTTATGCAACACATAAGCATTTTCGGTCCCATCCATGCCTAATAGCTCATCGAATTTCGCTTGCTCTTTTCGTGCTTTCTCGTCAAAGAGCTGGTCACTAATGTCTTCTGCATGTTTATCAAGTCCGTCAATATATTCAATCGCTTTCGGGCCTGCTACAGAACCACCATAAATTGCGGATAGTAGCGAGTTTGCACCTAGACGGTTCGCACCGTGCTGAGAATAATCAGCCTCTCCCGCTGCAAAAATCCCTGGGATATTTGTCATTTGATTTTCATCAATCCAAAGTCCGCCCATCGAATAGTGAACTGCTGGGAATATCTTCATCGGAACTTTACGCGGATCCTCTCCAACAAACTTTTCATAGATTTCTATAATTCCACCAAGCTTAATATCAAGTTCTTTTGCGTCCTTATGCGAGAGGTCAAGATAAACCATGTTCTCTCCATTAATACCAAGCTTTTGGTTCACACAAACATCAAAGATTTCTCTCGTAGCAATATCACGCGGTACAAGATTTCCATAAGCTGGATATTTCTCTTCCAGGAAGTACCAAGGCTCCCCGTCTTTATATGTCCAGATCCGTCCACCTTCTCCACGAGCAGATTCACTCATTAAGCGCAGTTTATCATCTCCAGGAATTGCTGTCGGGTGAATTTGAATAAATTCTCCGTTTGCATATTTGACTCCCTGTTGATAAAGAATACTTGCAGCTGAACCAGTATTGATCATCGAGTTCGTTGATTTTCCAAATATGATACCAGGACCACCTGTTGCGAAAATAGTAGCGTCAGAACGGAATGCTCGAATTTCATGTGATTTAATGTCCTGAGCAACAATTCCCCGACCGACACCTTCCTCATCGATGATCGCTGAGAGAAATTCCCATCCTTCAAACTTTGTAACAAGTCCCTCTACTTCATAACGACGGACTTGTTCATCCAATGCATATAATAATTGTTGCCCCGTAGTTGCTCCGGCAAATGCAGTACGGTGCATTTGTGTACCACCAAAACGTCTGAAGTCTAGTAGGCCTTCTGGTGTACGGTTAAACATAACTCCCATCCGGTCAAACATATGTATAATCCCCGGAGCCGCCTCACACATTGCCTTTACCTGTGGTTGATTAGCTAAAAAGTCTCCACCGTATATCGTGTCATCAAAATGAAGCCATGGTGAGTCTCCCTCACCCTTCGTATTAACCGCTCCATTAATTCCACCTTGAGCACATACAGAGTGAGAACGTTTTACAGGAACAACTGAAAATAAATCAACTTTTACACCTGCTTCTGCTGCTTTGATTGTAGCCATTAATCCTGCTAGACCACCACCAATTACAGCAATTTTACGATTACTCATTTATTTGACTCACTCCTCTAATTACTTACTTTTACACACCATACGCAAACTGAATTAATGTTCTTACACCGATATAGCTTACCGCGATAAAAATGAAGAGTGCTACATATGTTAACACCCGCTGCGATTTCGGTGATTGCGTAATACCCCATGTTACAAAGAAGCTCCACAGACCATTAGCGAAGTGGAATACAGCTGAAACTACACCGATTATGTAGAACCAGAACATAAATGGGCTAGAAAGAATTCCTTCCATTAAGCTGTAGTTTACTTCAGCATTTCCAAGTCCAATCTGGACGCGTGTTTCCCATACATGCCATGCAATGAATACTAATGTAATAATTCCTGTCCAGCGTTGCAGCTTGAACATCCAGTTGCGGAAGAATCCATATTTCGCTACGTTATTCTTTGCAGTAAACGCTATGTATACCCCTAATACTGCATGATAAAGAATCGGCAGGTAGATCACAAAGATTTCCAGTAATATGACAAATGGAAGCCCTCCCATAAATCCTGCTGCTTTATTGAAGCTTTCTTCTCCATACACGGCAAAGTGGTTAATTATTAAGTGCTGGACTAAGAATATTCCGATTGGAACAACACCTAGTAAAGAATGTAACCTTCTCCAGTAAAAATCACGTTGCCCCGCCATGTTTTTCCCCCCTTGTAGGTTAATAATTTCATATTTAGTTATCATTTTAGTTTAATAGGTTCTACTTTTTTCTACATGAACCTCTAAAATGATACAAAATTGTAACACTTTTATTGTACTTCTTAGTTTATAAACCGTCAAGAAAACGATTTTATTTCTAACAATTCCGAAGTAAGCAGCTTGGACCTTCTAAAAACTTCCATAATTTAATTATACCAAACTTAAAATAATTTGCGTTTAAAAAAGACTCAGTAAGGAATCCGAAGACGATGAGCCTTCTCAGGAAACGCTTTTCTTTCGAGGCAGACTAAGAATACACGCTCTCGTATATGGCAACGTCTGCATTAGCACGTCCGATGTGTCGGGTCTTAGCGCGAATCTTGCAGAATGCATAGTACGGTAGCAGACATCCTAATTTACGGAGAACTATCGTAACTGCGGACTCGCAGCAGCACGTAATTATCCTAACTCCAGTTAGGACTGGTTCGCTGTATTTATGTATTGTATAATGAATAAAAGTCTATTTATGATAGTTTAGTATATTGACAGTCTAGGATGGAAAGGGTGACAGAAATGAGTAAGCAGCTGACGACGATCCCGATTTCTCAACTTGAAGAATTACAGACATCCGGTGCAGGGTTTGATGTCCTTCGTTATCTCGCGCTTCCTGATCTATTAGGCAACGAGGCACCTACATTGCTTTATTTCATGGGGAAAAATCTTGCAAGGAAATTTGAAATAAATTCTATAGATGATATTACATATATCTTTGAAATGTTAGGTATCGGCAAAATGGAACTCGTAAAAGAAAAAAAACAGGAGAAAATATTTCATCTCCTCTCTGATTCGGTCGTATTGCGCTTAAAAGGTCCACTAGAAGCAGATTTTCGTTTGGAAGCGGGCTTTCTAGCGGAAGCTGTACAAATGATTGATGGAATAGAATGTGAATGCAAAGAAGAGATCAATCGCCGCATCCATCAAATCCAATTCACAGTGTTTTACACAAATTAAAGATACGCACTGTTTCTTCGTACTATTTATACGAGAGCAGTGCGTATTTTCATAGTGGTGCAATCTCCCTTCCAACAGACAGATTTATTAAGTTATACAGCCAGAAGATAACGGACGCTAGCGCCCTAATTCACGAAAGCAAGTTCAATGGGAAAAGAGCAATGACACTCGCTGAATGAAGATTCGTATTATGAATTCGTTTTTTCTTCTGTTTCTTCTTTCTCCTGTGCATCTATTTCATTTAAATGATTGATGATCTCTTGGGCTGTGTTCGATGGAATTCCAAGTTTAGTAATATCTGTGACCGACGCCTTTTTCAGCTCCGTGATTGATTTAAAATGTCGGAGCAATAACTTTTTCCGTTTTTCACCGACACCTGGAATACCATCCAGAGAAGATTGGAATAATCCCTTACTGCGCAGATTCCTGTGAAACGTAATTGCGAACCGGTGCACTTCATCCTGAATCCGTTGGACAAGATAAAATTCATGAGATTGCCGCTCAAGTGGAACAATCATTGGCGGCGAGCCATAGAGTAGTTCACTTGTCTTATGTCTTTCATCTTTTATTAAACCGGCTATTGGTATATCAAGGCCTAATTCATTTTCGAGCACATCCGTCGCCGCGCTTATTTGGCCTTTTCCACCATCAACAATGATCAAGTCAGGCAGTGGTAGATTTTCCTTAAGTACGCGCGTATACCTTCTTCGGATTACTTCACGCATCGTTTCATAGTCATCAGGACCATCAACTGTTCGAATTTTATATTTGCGGTAATCCTTTTTACTTGGCCGACCATCTACAAAAGCTATCATCGCGGAAACTGGATCTGTGCCTTGGATATTCGAGTTATCAAAGGCTTCAATGCGATAAGGCGTTTCAATATTAAGAATCTCACCAAGCTTCTCTGTTGCGATAATCGTCCGTTCTTCATCCCTTTCAATTAAAAGAAACTTCTCATTTAAGGCGATCGTTGCATTCTTCATCGCTAATTCAACAAGTTCTTTCTTCCTGCCACGGAAAGGGGTATGTGCCTGGACTTCCAACAACTTACTGATCAATTCGTTATTTGTACCAATTGGCATTAGAATTTCTTTCGGTTTCAAATGATTTTGGTGTAAATAAAATCTTCCAATAAAACTAGTGAACGCCTCTTCTGGATCATCATAAAAAGGAAAAGTTGTTACATTCCGTTCAATCAACTTACCTTGGCGCATGAAGAATACCTGAATACACATCCAGCCTTTATCGTAACTGTACCCGAATATGTCACGATCCGTTTTATCGGCCATTGTCATTTTCTGTTTCTCCATGACAACATCGATATGCTGAATTTGATCTCGCAGTTCTTTCGCCCTTTCAAAGTTCAGCGCTTCACTCGCTTCATACATTTTCTCTGTTAAATTCCCTTTAATCTCCTGGTAACCACCTTGCAAAAACGAGCTCACTTCTTGAACGATTTTGGCATATTCCTCTTCAGTCGGCGGTGTTTTACTACATGCTTTACATTGGTTCAAGTGATAATATAAACACGGCCTACCTGATGGATTATTGCATTTACGCAAAGGGTAAATTCGATCGAGCAGTTTCTTCGTTTCCCGTGCTGCAATAACATTCGGGTACGGACCGAAATATTTCCCTTTATCCTTTTTAATTTTTCTCGTAATCAATAGACGGGGATGTCTTTCAGCTGTGATTTTTAAATAGGGGTAGGATTTGTCGTCTTTTAACATGACGTTATATTTCGGATCATATTTTTTTATTAAATTCATTTCTAAAATGAGTGCTTCTAATTCTGAAGAAGTGACAAAATACTCGAAGTCGACGATTTCTTGAACCAATCGTTGGGTTTTCTGATCATTAGCTCCTGTAAAATAAGAACGGACACGATTACGCAATTTTTTAGATTTACCGACATAAATGATCGTTCCCTGCTTATCTTTCATCAGGTAACAACCTGGATTTGCCGGGAGTATTTCCAGCTTCCTTTTAATGATGTTATTCATGATAATCATTCCTTTAAGTTTAGAAAATCCCTTGTTATGAAAACAACAAGGGATTTCGGTTCTCTACTATATAATTTTACATGAATTAGAGATGTTTGTTAATTAATTCGGTTAGTGCTTCTTTCGGCTGGAAGCCAATTGCTTGGTCAACTACATCCCCATCTTTCAGTAGTAATAGTGTTGGGATGCTCATGACACCAAATTTACTTGCAGTTTCTTGGTTATCATCGACGTCTAATTTAACAATTTTTACATCATCGGACATTTCTCCGTCAATTTCCTCTAATACTGGAGCAATCATTTTACAAGGTCCGCACCATGGTGCCCAAAAATCAACGAGAACTAAACCTTCAGCGGTTGCCTCAGCAAAATTTTGATCTGTTACATGTTCAATTGCCATTAACATTTCCTCCTTTTGATAAAAACGAAACTTCATTCAGTGGAGCTTTTGGCCATCTCCAACTGAATGCTAGATGAGCTAATCAGGGTGGTAGCGTCCAGTATGACCCGCCTAAATAAATTCGGCTAACCTCTCTATATTTAAGGCAGATGTTTTAGGAACGATTGCACCGTGATCATTCAACCTACTTAAATAGAAGTATAACACCCTTATTATTTACTTCCTAGCTTTTTGCTTATTCGTTTTTAAAAAAATTGAAAGAAAGAAAGAACCGGGACAAGAAACATGTCCCGGCTAATTTTCACATTATACTTTAACCGTTTTAATTTCTTCAATAAGTAATGGTATCACTTCAAATAAGTCTCCTACAATTCCGTAGTCGGCGATATTAAATATGTTTGCTTCTGGATCTTTATTAATCGCTACGATGACTTTCGAGTTTGACATCCCCGCCAAATGTTGGATTGCTCCGGATATACCAACTGCAATATAAAGGTCCGGAGTAACGACTTTACCGGTTTGCCCGATTTGAAGAGAGTAATCACAGTATTCCGCGTCACATGCCCCACGGGACGCTCCTACCGCGCCACCAAGGACATCCGCAAGTTCATATAATATGTCAAATCCTTCCGCACTCTTGACACCACGTCCGCCTGCGATAACGACGCTTGCTTCGGACAAGTCTACCCCTTCGCTTGCTTTTCGGACAACGTCTTTGATAACGGTACGAATATCAGCTACTTCCACTTCTTTTGCTGTTATATCACCGGTCCTTGCTTCATCACGTTCAAGAGTTGCGATGTTATTTGGACGGATCGTTACAAAAGTTAGACCATCTGTAATAATTTTCTTTTCGAAGGCTTTACCAGAATAAATTGGTCGAACATACTCGACTCGGTCGCCGTTTGTTTCAATTGCTACAACGTCGGAAACTAATCCAGTATCCAACTTGGTAGCGAGCTTCGGTGTCAAATCCTTCCCAATGGATGTATGTCCCATTACGATGCCATCTGGAGATTCATCATTTATTACCGTCAGAACGGCTTGACCATAACCTTCTGAGGTATAGTTTTCTAATTTTTCATGCGCTATAGTAACAACGCGATCTGCGCCATAATAAATCAGCTCTTGGGCTTGCTCTTCCAGATTTTCTTTTCCTAAAACGATGCCGACGATCTCAGCATCCGCATGGATTGCCTTCGCTGCTGCAACCGCTTCAAATGATACGTTACGTAAAGCACCGTCTCTACCTTCTGCAATTACTAGTAATTTACTCATTCTTCTTCCCCTCTCTCTATCCTTTTCGCTTAAAGTACTTTCTTTTCATTTCTCAGCAATGTGACAAGTTCTTTCACTTGATCCTGGATCTCTCCTTCCAGAACCCTCCCCGCTTCTTTTTCAGGTGGTAGGAATAC
Source organism: Oceanobacillus sp. AG (assembly GCF_009746545.1). Taxonomy (NCBI): domain Bacteria; kingdom Bacillati; phylum Bacillota; class Bacilli; order Caryophanales; family Bacillaceae; genus Oceanobacillus; species Oceanobacillus sp. AG. The sequence continues at coordinate 18,554 of NZ_WOWT01000040.1, read as the reverse complement.
TTCAACTGTCTTCGTTTTCGGTTCAATATCGTCTTCATCTACATCAAGATCATCCAGTTCTAATTCTTCAAGCGGCTTTTTCTTCGCCTTCATAATTCCTGGAAGAGATGGGTAACGTGGTTCGTTTAAACCTTGCTGACAAGTAACGAGGAGAGGTAAGGTCGTTTCAACCGTCTCTACATCTCCTTCCACATCCTTTTCAATCCGAACGTTATCCCCGTCAATCGATAGATCTGTAATTGTTGTAACGTATGGGATGCCTAAAGCTTCTGCAAGACGCGGACCAACTTGGCCACTCGCCTCATCAATCGCAACATTTCCTGCTAATATTAAGTCCACTTCTTTATCTTCAAAAAACGCTTCCAAAATTTTGGCTGTTGTATATTGGTCTCCCTCATCCAAATCATCTTCTGTATTGATGAGGACGGCTTTATCTGCTCCCATTGCGAGGGCAGTTCGTAATTGTTTTTCAGAGTCTTCATCCCCGATTGTAATCACGGTTACTTCCCCTCCGTGCTCATCCCGCTGTTTAATTGCTTCCTCCACAGCGTACTCATCATAAGGATTAATGATGAATTCTGCACCCTCCTCATCGATTCTTCCATCATCCAGATTAATTTTTTCTTCTGTATCAAAGGTCTTTTTTAATAGTACATAAATATCCATCTTGCTTCCTCCTCTTATACTTTTTATTTATCTTTAAAATTAGGTTTTCTCTTTTCAATAAATGCTTGAATGCCTTCTTTTGCATCTTCAGAGCCAAATACAGTTCCGAAGGCCTCTGCTTCAGCTTCCATACCAGCTATGAATTTATCGGAGCGGGTGTAATTTACAAGTTTCATAACCTGGTTAATTGTTGGCTTACTTTTTCCAGCTATTTTTTCCCCAAGCTTTCTAGCTTCTTCCAAGACACTCTCGTCAGACACTGCCCGATTAGCAAGTCCAAACGTTACCGCATCACGGCCGGAAATCGGCTCCCCTGATAATATCATTTCATATGCTTTAGCAGTTCCGACGTAGCGCGGTAAACGCTGAGTCCCAGCAAAACCAGGAATAATACCTAGATTGAGCTCTGGTAGACCGAGCTTTGCATTTTCCCCGACAATCCGGATATGGCATGCCATCGCAAGTTCTAAACCTCCACCTAATGCTGCACCGTGGATTGCTGCAATAACAGGGACCCGGAATTCTTCCAACCTTTGAAACACTTTCTGCCCATTTTTAGCAAGCTCTTCATAATCTGAATGCGCTTGCAAAGAAGTGAATTCTTTAATGTCAGCACCAGCCGAGAAAAATTTGCCCTCCCCGTGAATAACAATCGCTTTCACATTGTCGCCCTCTTCAATTTCCCCAAGGAACACATCTAAATCCTTTATTAATTGACTAGACAATGCATTAGCTGGTGGACTTTGAATCGTTAAGTATGCCACTTGATTTTCCACTTTTTTTACAATCGTGGTCAATATGATCCCCCCTCTATATTCTCTATCTTAATCGATAAACGATTATTTTGAAAATAATAACTCGAATAATAATGTATCATCCTATTTTTTTATTCGAGTTATTATCGTTAAACGGCGTTTTATTAAGCCTTCAAACCATTTGTTAAAAATTTGTGTACCTCATCCACCTGATCGACTAAAGTAAATTTCCTATCCTTCATCACCCAATTCGTCACTACTTCGTCAAGCGTTCCGAAAATCATTTGCCGGATGAGTGCTGGATTGATATCGCTACGGAATTGTTTGTCTTTCATCCCTTCTTCAATAACTTCATCAATGACACGTAAATAGGCCTTTAACACATTATTGATTTGTAATCGCAAAGAGTAATTGGATTGTCTTAATTCTAGTTGGGTGACGATAGCGAGATCAGGATTTTCTTCCAATTGACTAAAGTGCATTTCTATTAAAACTTTCAATTTATCATTGGCATTAGCTTGCTCACTCGTTGCCTTGGCAATCTTGTCTATAAATTGCCCCATTTTCTCTTCAAAAACGGAAACGAGCACATCTTCTTTATTCTTAAAATATAGGTAAATCGTTCCATCGGCTACGCCTGCTTCTTTCGCGATTTTTGAAACTTGTGATGCATGATAACCATTTTCTGCAATTACTTTAACTGCAGCTTCGATAATCTGTTGGTATTTTGGCTTATTGCTCTTCATTGTTTTCTCCTTAACATGTTTCTAGCTTTTCATTCATATAAAATCAAAGACAATTACTTTCATTCAGCGTAAGTGTAACCTTCTCCTGGAGGTCCGCAGTCCAGACACCTCTCTCTTTCCGCAGGCGGCTGGTGAGCCTCCTCGTACGCTTTGCGTACTGCGGCGGGGTCTCACCTATGCCTTTCCTCCTGCAGGAGTCTCAAGGTGTCTGGACTGCTCCGAGGGGAAAGCCAAATTTGGAACACTATTTTTCATTTTAGGAATAGAACGCTAATCTTAGGGTGATAATTTCCATTCATAATAATCATCCCTACCAGTTCAGTTTCCCGGAGGACGGTGACTCCTGCGGGAAAGCGGAGACGATGAGACCCCGCAGGAAGTGCTTTTCTTCCGAGGAGGCTCAGCGCGGAGCCCGCGGAAAGCATCCGTCCGCCGGGAAACTGAACGGCGATTAGAGCGCTAAATTAAATAAACGAGCAAAACACTTACGCTGAATGAAAGTGGTTAGCTAATCTTTAAGTTCTCAAAATTGTGCCTAGCTGATTTAGGGCGTGATTGCTGTATAAAAAATGGAATTATGAATGACTGTTCATTCATAATTCCATTTTATTCGTTTACCTGTTAAGTGTCAATGTTTTTGCAAAGATTTCTTGAATTATACTGGTTCGATTTGTTCGTCTTGCTGTTTGACCTCTTCATCAACTAGTTGCCTTCTGAGAATTTTACCAACTATGGTTTTTGGGAGTTCTTTACGGAATTCGTACCTACGAGGGACTTTGTAGGCTGCAAGATTATCACGACAGAACCTATTCAGGTCTTCTTCTGTCGCTTGCTTCCCTTCTTTAAGAACGATGAATGCTTTAACCGTTTCGCCGCGATACGGATCAGGTACACCCACTACTGCACATTCTTGGATGGCCGGATGTTCATAGAGGACTTCCTCGACTTCCCGTGGGTAAATATTATAACCGCCAGCTATAATCATATCCTTCTTCCGGTCAACAATATAAAAGTAACCGTTTTCATCCTCGTAACCCATATCACCTGTATAAAACCAACCGTCACGGAGGGCGTTGGCTGTTTCTTCTTCATTTTTCCAGTAACCGACCATCACTTGTGGTCCTTTTACAGCCAACTCACCGACTTCACCAATTTCTACTTCTTCATCTGTACCGGTCTTAACAATTTTAACATCGGTATCAGGCCACGGGAGACCGATACTACCATTTATCCGATTTCCCCAAATGGGGTTAGCGTGGGTTACTGGGGATGTTTCAGTCAACCCATAACCTTCAACTAACCTTCCACCAGTAAGTCTTTCAAATTGCTCTTGCACTTCAAGCGGAAGTGGTGCAGAACCACTTAGGCACGCTCTAATTGAGGATAAATCATACTTCTCAATATCAGGGTGATTAATCAAGCCGATATAAATCGTTGGTGCACCAGGAAATAAGGTAGGCTTTTGTTTATCAATCACTTTCAAGACATCTTCTGGATTAAATTTCGGCATCAGAATGATTTTCGACGCTTGCTTTACACCGAAATTCATTACTGTCGTCATGCCATATACATGAAAGAATGGAAGTACTGCAAGAACGACTTCTTTCCCTTGCTCAGCCTTATAAAGCCAAGCTTCACACATTTGTAAATTAGCAACTAAGTTATAATGGGTAAGCATGACGCCTTTCGGATAGCCCGTTGTTCCACCGGTATACTGCAGGAGAGCAAGATCCTCCTTAGGATTGATTTTGACTTTTTTATATTCGGCTTTAGCGGTCTTCATTATACTTTCCCATACGTGGGTATCCGGACTCTGCTCTACTTTCACTACCATGTTGTACTCGCGCTTCTGTATAAATGGATAAATCAAGTTTTTCGGAAATGGCAAATAATCTTTGATGCCGGTTACAATCTTATGCTCTAAATTTGTTTTCTCTTGTACATTGCTTACCCTTGGCACGAGTATGTCTAGACAAACTATCACTTTTGCATCAGAGTCGGCTATCTGGTACTCGAGCTCTCTCTCTGTATAAAGCGGATTTGTCTGTACAACAACCCCCCCTGCCATCAGGATACCATAATAACTAATTACAGCCTGCGGACAGTTCGGAAGCATAATTGCAACCTTATCTTCTTTTTTTAGACCGAGAGATTGTAAATAATTCGCGAACTGCTTCGCTTGAGAATGTAATTCTTGGTATGTTAATTCTTTTCCCATGAAATAAAGCGCTTTCTTTTCCGGGTAGAAAGAAGCACTTTCCTCAAGATAGGAATCTAAAGGCTTCTCATCATATTGGATGCTTCGCGGTATTTCTTCTGGGTAGTGGGCATACCAATTTTTTGTTGCTTCCATTTCATCTCCTCCTTTTTATCTATTATAATCATTATATCGATTAATTTCTATTTTTAGAAATTTTATTTATCAAATTTAAGATATTTTTTTATTTTACCTGAAAATATAATATAGGCCAACAAGTAAAAATGCAATCGCAACACCAATTAAAATCTTTGCTAACCGTTCAAAAACCATCCTGCTTCCCCTTTCTAACCAATACTTGCGCCAATGACAAAAGCAATCCCGATGGAAAAGATCATCGATAATAATCCAACCGCTACATTTCCTTTTCCAATCTCTTCATCCACTTTAATTGTCGGTAAAAGAAATTCAAAGATAAAATAACCAGTTAATAATAAAATAAAACCGAATGTTCCCCAGCCAATCGTCTGAAGCAGGGAATCGTTATGCTCGATGGAATAACGGAAAATCGTAGCAATGCCAAAGATTTTCCCACCTGTTGCCATTGCTACTGCAAGATTCCCCTTACGAATCTCTTCCCAATTTTTATAGGATGTTACCAGCTCAAACACAGTAAGAAATATAAGCGTACATAAGACAACAACACTATATCTTGCTGCTGTAATTACGATAATATTTTCCCAAAAACCATTCATACGGACATCCCTACCTTTTATTTAAGTTCTAAAACGGTAACCCCGCTGCCACCTTCACCACTGCCGCCGAACCTGGCAGATGATATGGCTGGATGTTGTTTAGCAAAATCCTGTACAGCTGAACGCAGTGCTCCGGTTCCTTTCCCATGGATAATCGTTACTTTTGAGTAACCCACAAGTAGGGCATCATCAATATATTTCTCCAGCCGGTGAAGGGCATCCTCAAAACGCTCGCCCCGCAGGTCAAGTTCGGTTCTCACGTGAGCATTGGAACCTCTAACTGTTGCTACGGTTCGTTCGGGTTCTTGCTTTTGTCTTCCAACATATTGTAGGTCTTTCCGTTTTGCTTTTACTTTCATAATACCAACTTGAACCATATATTCTTGATCATTTAATTGCTCCAGTACGACACCTTGCTGATTGACTGTAAGCAACTTAATATCATCACCAGGTTTTAATGGTTTGTTCTCTTTCGACACTTCCTGTTTCGTTGGATTAGATTTGCTAATTAATTGTGGTTGAGCCTCTTCCAGCATCTTCCTCGCTTCAATCCACTCATGTTCTTTCAGGCCAGCATTCGTTTTCATATTACGGATTTCTTCGACAATGATTTCTGCTTCTTCCCGCGCTTGTTTTAATGCTCTTTCTGCCTTCTCTTCCGCTTTTCTATACAGCTCTGCTTTTTTCCGCTCAAAATTGCGCCACTCTTTCTCTAATTCGGTACGCATTTTCTCACTTTCAAGTAAAATTTCATGAGCTTCCTCATATTGCTTTTCCGCAGCGATTTGCGACTTTTCAAGTGATGCGATCATATTTTCAACACTTTTTGAATCGATGCCGACTAAGCTTTTTGCCTTATCAATAAGTTCTGCTTGTAATCCGAGACGTCTTGATATTTCAAATGCATTACTTCTACCCGGAACACCAATCAAGAGACGGTATGTCGGCTTTAATGATTCGACATCAAACTCAACCGACGCATTAATGACATGATCACGATTATAGCCATAAGCTTTCAATTCCGGATAATGTGTTGTAGCAATGACTCGCGCACGGCGAGCGATCACTTCATCAAGCAAGGCCATAGCAAGTGCAGCCCCTTCACTCGGATCTGTACCTGAACCTAGTTCATCAAAGAGGACAAGAGACGCATCATCCACTTCTTCCATAATCGAAACGATATTTTTCATATGGGAAGAAAATGTACTTAGATTCTGTTCAATCGATTGCTCATCACCAATATCGGCAAATACAGCTTGAAAAACAGCAAGCTCACAATCATCAAAGGCTGGGACTTGCAAGCCAGATTGGGCCATTAATGTACAGAGGCCGACCATTTTTAATGTAACAGTCTTTCCCCCTGTGTTCGGTCCTGTAATAACAATTGCCGTATATTCTTCACCGATTGCAATATCATTAGCGACAACTTCATCATCTGGGATGAGCGGATGGCGGGCTTGTTTCATCTTAATAATCCCTTTATCATTCATCCGCGGCTTACTTGCTTTCATTTTGCTTGCAAGCTTTGCCCTTGCTGCAATGAAGTCGATCGTAGCCAGTAATTCTAAATTGATGGAAATCGTTGGTTCTACTCCAGCAATTTGATTCGAAAGCTCTGTTAAAATTCGTTCAATTTCTTGTCTTTCATTTAGGATTGCTTGCTGCAATTTATTATTTAAATCGACCACTGCCCGAGGTTCCATAAAAAGGGTCTGGCCGGAAGAGGATTGGTCATGGACGATTCCGCCGATTTGTGCCCGGTATTCCTGCTTCACAGGCAATACATACCGGTCATTACGAATTGTAACAATAGCGTCTGAAAGCATCTTCGCATGAGATCTCGTATACCCTTCTAATTTTTCTCGGACACTTGCCTCAAACGTTCTTATCTGGGAACGAATACTTCTTAATTTATTTGATGCATTGTCAAGGACGTCTCCATTTTCATCGATGGCACGGCGGATTTCCTGCTCCATCTCACGCATCGGAGCAATATCTTCCGCAAATTGTTTCAAGATTGGAATCTCCTCTTCCAAATCTTCGAGGAAATTCTTCACCCGTCTTCCACCATACATTGTATTCGCTATATCAAGGCATTCCGAGGCAGATAAGACACCCCCGATTACGCTGCGTTTCAGGCTCTCCCGGATATTACGGATCCCTCCAAAGGGAATCACCTTATTGCGGCGCAATATTTGAGCCGCTTCATCCGTTTCTTCCTGAAGCCGATTCACCTTATCTAGGTCTGTTTCAGGGAAAATATGTGCAGCCTTTTCCTTGCCAAGTGATGTTTCTGCTTGCTCCTTTAATTGTTCGACTATTTTATCAAACTCGAGTACATGAAGTACACGTTCGTTCATTTACTTCACCTCTATTTATTTCGATCTAAAAAAGCTTTAAGCTCTGCTAGAGGTAAGCTGTTCAATACCGTACTTTTTTGAATCCAGCCCCGTTTGGCAGTGCGAACTCCAAACTCCATAAATGCGAGTGTTTCATAGCTATGGGCATCGGTATTAATAATCAGCTTTACTCCAGCTTCTTGAGCCATTTTTGCATGTGTTGCTGAAAGATCGAGTCGATTCGGATTGGCGTTGATTTCAAGCGCTGTATTTGTTTCTTTCGCTTTTTCAATCAACTTTTCCATATCGACCCGGTAGCCGTCCCGGCGTCCTAGTAATCTTCCGGTCGGATGAGCAATCATATCTACATAAGGGTTTTCAAGTGCTTGATATAATCGCTCCATAATTTTTTCTGCACTTTGGTTAAAGCTTGAGTGAATGGACGCGATCACGAAATCTAGTTCTTTTAAAAAGGAGTCTTCAAAATCAAGCGTTCCATCTGGTAAAATATCCATCTCAACTCCGGTGAAAATATGAATATCAGGATATTTTTCATTTAATAGCTGAATTTCCTCCCATTGCTTCCGAAGACGTTCTTCGTTCAATCCATTCGCCACCCGAAGGAATTTAGAATGATCAGTGATGGCAATATATTCGTATCTCTTCTCCATAGCCTTTAGAACCATTTCTTCCAAGTTTTGTGCCCCATCGCTCCACGTCGTATGCATATGTAAATCTCCGCGGATATCTTCTAGTTCAATCAATTCCCGGGTCTCTTGAAACTGTTCAAGTTCTGTCGTTCCCTCTCGTATTTCAGGCGGGATATAAGGAAGACCAAAATGTTCATAAAATGCCTTTTCATCAGGGAATGTGAGTATTTCGTTCGTTGCTTCTACTTCAACTCCATATTCACTAATTTTCTCTCCACGGGATTTCGCCAATTGGCGCATCGCTACATTATGTTCCTTCGAACCTGTGAAGTGATGAAGTGTTGTTGTAAATTCCTCGTCCTTCACAAGACGGAAATCGACATTGATATCATATTCTTCTTCCAGTGTAACAGACACCTTTGTATCCCCCTCAGCAATCACTTCTTTTACTGTAGGGAGTAACAGTAGTGCTTCACGTACCTTCTCCGGTTCATCTGTTGAAATAATAAAGTCGATATCCCTAATTGTTTCACGCATTCGTCTTAAGCTACCTGCAATCGAGTAGCGGGTAATCGAATCTATAGCATTCAAATAGTTTTCTATTTTCCCAGCGATTTGCAGCATTACTGCAATCGAAAGACGTTCCGGGCGTTTTCCAACTTCGTCCAGCGCTGTCAGTAGATTCTTCACTGTTTTAGGCCCGAAACCAGATAACTTTTCGACCTCCCCATTTTCACATGCAGTTCGCAAACTATCCGCATCGACAATATTTAACTCTTTATATAATCTAGAAAGTTTCTTGCCACCAAGTCCTGGCAGCTGGAGAAGGGGAATTAATCCAGACGGAACCTCTTCCTGCAATTTCTCAAGCTCTGTCGATTTTCCTTCCTTCATGAATTCGGTAATGACTGCGCCTGTCCCTTTTCCAATTCCTTTTATTTTCGTCATATCTTCAATTTCGTCAAGTGATCGTTCATCTGTTTCCAATCCTTGGGCAGCCTTGCGATAGGCTGATATTTTAAACGGATTTTCACCCTTTAATTCTAAGTAAATAGCAATTTGTTCTAATAAACGAATAACATCTTTCTTATTTACGAGCAATCCATTCACCTGCTTTATTGTTATTTCAATAAAAAAAGACCGATTCCGTATCGTTTACTACTATTGTACATGTAATCCAGTAGCAATACTAATACGACGAACCGCTCTTATAAATACACTTTTACTAAGTCAAACACTTTATTGGAGAAATATGGAGTCTGCTCCAGTATGAGTAAAGCCAACGATGAATTATTAATATATGATTGTACAGTCTCAATTGGTGTTAAGGCAAGTACATATAGAAGGACAAACACAATTAAATAAATTTCCAAAAAACCTAAAACTGCACCAAGAATCTTATTCACCGGCTTAATAAGCGGGATTGCCGCAACAAAATCAAGCATATTTGCAACAATCTGCAAGATTATTTTTACCGCAAAAAATAAAACTGCAAATGAAATGATATTATAAAATGCCGTTTCAATCGGTAGCCCTTGTAGGAATTCAGGCCAGATATTTGCGCTTAGTTCCTTGTATGGAATCCAAAGTTCCAACCGAATGGCTAAGTCATCATAGTACCTTGCCGCGATAATAAAAGCTGTTATAAAGCCTATTAAATGAAATAGCTGTAAAATAAACCCTCTATTCAGGCCGATAAACAGACCGAATAGAAGTAATATAATTAAGATTAAATCAAACATATCTTATTTTTCCTCTTTCCTCGCAATTGATCCGACTAATTTTGCGTAGTCTTCTTTCAATTTCACATAATCGTTCATCGTATTTACAGCTGTGAGTACGGCCAGCCTTGTTGTATCTAAATGCGGATTATGGTCTTTAATTTCATTCATTTTCTGATCAACAAGACTCGCAACCAACTTCACATGACTTGCTGGTTCATTACCCATGATTGTATATGTTCTATTATTGATTTCCACTGTAATCCTGTTCTTTTCATGTTCTGTCATGTTGATCCCCCCGCCAAAATCACTACCATTTATCATATCATTTTTTGTTTCTAAAAAGAAGTATTATAATTACCCCTGCTTTTGGAGTTTGGGACAATCAGCCCTCCCTTAGTGCAATCCAAAAAACTGACATTTCGCTCTACATAATCCTCATAGCTTCCTCCGCTTTCCAACTAATACCTTCATTCAGCGTAAATGCAACCTTCTCCCGGAGGTCCGCAGTCCAGACACCTCTCGCTTTCCGCAGGCGGCTGGTGAGCCTCCTCGTACGCTTTGCGTACTGCGGGGTCTCACCTATGCCTTTCCTCCTGCAGGAGTCTCGAGGTGTCTGGACTGCTCCGAGAAAAGGCCAAGTTTAGAGCACTACTTTTCATTTTAGTAAGAGGGCACCTATCATGGTGGGATATTTTCCATTAATAATAATCCTCTCTACCAGTTCAGTTGCCCGGTGGACGGTGACTCCTGCGGGAATAGCACGAGTCCGAAGACCCCGCAGGGCGATAGCCCGAGGAGGCTTCGGCTGTGCCCGCGGAAAGCATCCGTCCACCGGGCAACTGAACGGCGATTAGAACGCCATAATTAGTGAACGAACCAGACACTTACGCTGAATGAAAGTATAAGTCGTTGTCGTTACGTTTTGAAAAAATTTAAGTATGTCTGGTTATATTCTTCAACGACTGTGGATGTTTCATTAGGTTCATCGTTACGTATTGAAGAAGTAAAAGCGTTGTAGCGGACTAATAATCCAGGCTACAACGCTTTTTGGTTTTTTAAGATCTTACATAACCATTAAATTCATCGGATATGGCTTTTACAATTTCCTGATAAGATGCTTCCACTTCTTCGTCTTTCAATGTTTTCTCCGGATCCTGATAAACGAGATGATAAGCGATTGACTTCTTACCAGCCTCTAAATGTTCCCCTTCATACACATCAAATACAGCAACAGACTTTACTAATGGTGCACCGATTTCGGCAATTCTTGCTTGAACGTCGCCTGCTAAAACTTCCTTATCGAGGATAAAGGCAATATCCCGTGAAATCGCTGGGTATCTTGGAATTTCTGTATAGCTCGGTTCATTTTCATACGCTGTAAATACTACATCTAAATTGATATCAAATACATAAGTTTCCTTTAAATCTAACCTTTTTGCAAGGAGTGGGTGAACCTGCCCGAGGAAACCGATAACCTGACCGTTTCGTTTAATTACCGCTGTGCGGCCTGGGTGCATATCCTCAAGCTTTACCGGTTCAAATTGGACAGATAACTTCAACTGTTCAAATAACCCTTCAACAATTCCTTTTACAACATAGAAGTCCACCGGTTTTACTTCCCCTTGCCATGGATGGTCAACCCAGTTCCCCGTTATCGCACCTGCAGCACGAAGAATTTCTTCCGGTTGCTTCGTAATTTGTTCTTCTTCAGATACAAAAATTGACCCAATTTCATAATAAGCAATATTCATCTGGTTTCTTGCTTGATTATATGATAGGGATTGAAGAAGCCCTGGGAGTATGCTTAGACGGAGATATTTATGATCCTCACTCATCGGCCTAGCCAGTGCAATTGGAACTGGTGACTTTTTGATAATCTCCGGGCTGATTAATTTCTCAATATCATGTTCATCCGTCAAGGAATAGGTTCTGTTTTCCATTAATCCTAATCCCTCAAGTAATGATTTGATATTTCGTTTTAATTGCTGTACGTGATTCAGGCCACCTACTTGCCCTTCCCCTTTAGGTAAGGTATACGGCAAGTTATCATAGCCATAAATACGAGCGATCTCCTCAAGCATATCCTCAAAGATTGTAATATCCTGTCTTCTTGTCGGTACTTTAATCGTGAATGTTGTGCCTTCTTGCTCAAAAATGAATTGCAATCTATACAAGATGTCAGCAATCTCCTCATTTTTAATAGAGGAACCAAGTCTTTCATTCACACGATCCGTTTCAATGACAACTGTTTTCTCCGAATAATCAAGACCATCATATTCACTTAAACCTTGCAAAACTTTTCCATCTGCATATTTTTCAAGTAGATGGCAAGCTCTTTCGCCGGCTTTTCTTACCTGTTTCGGGTCAACTCCTTTTTCAAAGCGGGTACTTGAGTCGCTCCGTAAACCAGTTTGTTTAACTGTCTTTCTGACAGTCGTACCGTCAAAATAGGCTGCTTCTAGTAAAATAGTCGACGTCTCATCCGTTACCTCCGAATCAAGTCCACCCATTACTCCAGCAAGCGCAGTCGGTACCGAACCATTGGTAATGACAAGATTCTCACGCGTCAATTTGCGAGTCTGACCATCAAGGGTAACAATTTCTTCCCCTTCATTCGCACGTCTAACCAACACCGTGTTTGATGCAAATCTATCATAATCAAACGCATGAAGTGGTTGGCCGTATTCGAGCAAGACATAGTTCGTAATATCAACTACATTATTAATCGGACGGATACCAGCTGCAAGTAAATAGTTCTGTATCCATAAAGGAGAAGGCTTAATCACAACATCTTTAATGATAAATGCCCCGTAATATTTGTTTAACTCTTGGGCTGCCACTTCTACGGTTATATAATCTTCCGCACACTCACTTTCATTACTTTCAATCGTTTCATCTGGATATGTGACTTGTTCATCAAGAATAGCTGCTACTTCATACGCTACCCCCATCATGCTTAACGCATCTGCCCGATTGGCAAGTACATCGAGTTCAAATACCGCATCGTTTAAGTTGAGAAGCGGAGTAACATCCTCACCGATTTCTACTTCATCCTGGAAAACGTAAATACCGTCTACGAATTCTTGGGGAACGAACTTTTCTTTCACTCCCAATTCCTGTAAAGAGCAAATCATCCCATTTGATTCCACGCCACGTAATTTCACTTTTTTAATTTTAAAATTACCTGGTAAGACAGCACCGGGCTTGGCTACGACAACTTTTTGACCTGCAGCCACGTTCGGGGCGCCGCATATAATTTGTAAGGTTTCTGTTCCAACATCTACTTGGCAAAGATTTAATTTGTCGGCATTCGGATGCTGCTCACAAGTTAGGACGTGTCCGACAACAACATCGTTCACCTTTTCTCCGACGTACTCAATTCCTTCCACTTCAATTCCAGACTTTGTAATTCGCTCTGCAAGCTCTTCTGGAGAAAAATCTCCTAAATCAACATAATTATTTAACCAGTTATAGGATACGTACACTTATTTTTTCCTCCCTATGCGTGATGATACTGTTTTAAGAATCGGATATCGTTCATATAGAAGCTACGAATATCACTTACACCATATTTCAACATAGCAATTCGCTCTGGACCCATTCCAAAAGCAAAACCGCTGTATACGCTCGGATCATATCCGCCCATTTCCAAAACTTTCGGATGGACCATTCCACCACCTAATATTTCAATCCAGCCTGTTCCTTTACATACACTACACCCATCACCGTTACAGACTTTACAGGAAATATCCATTTCCACAGATGGCTCTGTAAATGGGAAGTAGCTTGGACGGAGACGAATTTCGCGGTCTTTTCCAAACATCTGTTTAGCAAATTTATCTAATGTTCCTTTTAAATCACTCATCCGGACGTTTTTATCGACGAGTAGACCTTCAATTTGTGTAAATTGATGGGAGTGTGTTGCATCATCGCTATCTCGACGATATACTTTCCCCGGACAAATCATTTTAAATGGCCGTTCGCCTTTATAACTTTCCATTGTTCGTGCTTGAACAGGAGAAGTATGTGTACGTAACAATAACTCGTTCGTAATATAGAATGAATCCTGCATATCGCGGGCCGGGTGATCTTTCGGTAAATTAAGTGCTTCGAAGTTATAATAATCTGTTTCTACCTCTGGGCCTTCCTTGATCTCATAGCCCATACCGATGAATAAATCCTCGATTTCCTCCACAATACTTGTTAAGAGATGCGGTCCTCCAACGTTGACCTTACGACCCGGTAGTGTCACATCAATCGTTTCCGATTCTAACTGTTCATTCAAAGCGGCCCCTTCTAGTTTAGCGGCCTTCTCTTCAATTGCTTCGGTGATGATATTACGTACTTTATTAGCCATTTCTCCAATAACTGGACGCTCTTCTGGGGAAAGCTGTCCCATTCCTTTTAAGACCTTCGTAATCGAACCCTTCTTCCCTAAATAAGCGACTCGAATATCTTGAAGGCTTGTCATTCCTTCAGCATCTTCAATTTTAGCAAGTGCTTCTTGCTGTATTGTCTCCAACTGCTCCTTCATGTGTGAACCCTCCTTAGAATACTTTTAAACAATTAAAAAAAGCCCCATCCCAATAAAGGGACGAGGCTATTATTTCGCGGTACCACCCTTGTTGACAACATATATATTGTCCAACTCACATTTTGATAACGGATTATAAAATCCGGGCGCACCTTTACTTGTACGAAACAAGGTCCAAGTGCCTGCTCCAGAGTGAAATGGTCCTATCCCAGTAATAGAAATGTTTTCAGTCTCAGACATTTCCTCCCTGCATTACCGTCATGGATATAACCTAGCTCTTTCAACACATTTTCTATTCATACATTTATTTATACAATCAATTAACGCTTCACTTCATCCATTATAGATAATTTTCTTGCAGCTTGCAAGCCTATTCTTTCAGGCGATACATGAGGATGCCTGCAGCAATGCTCACGTTCAATGATTCTGCTTTTCCGTAGATTGGGATTTTCACCCGTTCATCCGCCTGCTTAAGCAATTCTTGCTGAACGCCCGCGCCTTCATTTCCAAGTACTAGTCCAATTTTATCCGGCGTCTTCATTTCCTGATAATAACTCGCATCTTCCAGTGCAGTTGCCCATATCTCATACCCTCTCCCTTTCAATGAAGGTATTTCTTCTGTCAAATCAGCTTCAAAAACTGGGATATGAAAGAGTGACCCTTGGGTTGAACGGATGACTTTATCATTGTATAAATCAACTGTACCTTTACCCAGAATGACAGCATCCATACCAGCAGCGTCTGCCGTACGAATAATTGTCCCTAAATTTCCAGGATCCTGTATCGCATCAAGCATCACAAGCTGATTACCCGTGACACTTCTATGCGGCTGCATCATAATAACAGCCGCTATTCCTTGGGGTGTTGTCGTCTGAGAGATATGTTCAAATACTTGTTTAGAAACACGCTCTACAGGAAGGTCATTACTCCAAGAAGGAAGCGGAACACTCTCCTCCACGATGATTTCTACTATTTCCTGTCCGCTTTTCCAGGCTTCTTCCACAAGATGTGACCCTTCAACGAGAAACATTTGCTGTTCTTTGCGCCCTTTTCGTTTGTGAAGCTTTCTCCAAGCCTTAACTTTTCCGTTTGTCAATGATGTAATCAACGTCTTCATCCTTATCCTGTTCTTTTTTCTTATCATACATATTTAGGAACCATTTGGTCAAACTAATTTCATGAATCAAAGAACTAAGGAGGTAAACAAAATGGATTTAAATTTACGCAAAGCAATTCTCAGTAATATATCGACAAATGATCAATCCCAACTGGAAGCAACGATTGTAGATGCGATACAAAATGGAGAAGAAAAAATGTTGCCAGGACTTGGTGTATTATTTGAGTTAATCTGGCAGCAAGCTGACCAAACAATGAAGCAAGACATGGTAGAATCACTAGAATCTGGTGTAAAGCAAGCTACCGCAGGCTCCTAAGGATACTTTTCCCTACTACTTTCACGATATTCTTGATAAACTATGGATAACCAAAAGTGAAAGGGGTTATTCAATGTATCGGAAAGTAGAAGATTTTCTTCAAGATTGGCAAAGTGCAAGCGCAGGAACGTTGCGAGTTCTCGAAGCAGTAACAGATGAAACATTGGATCAAGCAATTGTAAAAGGGCATAACACGTTAAGATGGTTAGGCTGGCATTTGGCAACCGCTCCCGCTTATTTTGCAGGTCTGTTAGGACTGGAACTGAACAATGTGGGAGATTCGGAAAAACTTCCTAGCACAGCTAAAGAAATCGCAGAAGGATACGAAGCAGTGAGTAGTGAAATTGCTGAAAAAGTATCGCTTGCATTCTCTGATGAAAGTTTAACCGAGGAAGTGGATCAGCATGGCAGGCCAACAGCCCGGGGAGCGATTCTTCGTACATTAATCGATCACCAGACTCACCATCGCGGTCAAATGACAGTACTCCTTCGCCAAGCGGGACTTAAAGTTCCCGGAGTCATGGGACCGACAAAAGAAGATTTGGGAAAATAATGAACAAATTGGGACATGACGGCGTAAAATAAACGCCTTATGTCCCTTTTAACGATTGAAATATGTGCGAAATCCTAGTAAGATTGTAGTAGAGAAAGTAGGGATTATATTGGAAATCAGAGACTTAAACCAGCTTATGCAGCTACAAGCTATGCAAACAATGAGCTCAGGCAGTGCACACTCCAGTTCATCTTTTGCAGAACTTACTTTCAATCAATTACTACAGAGTAAAATCGACCAAGCAAGGGCGCTCACACCACCTGCTCTATCCTCTCTTGGATCGGTACCTTTTCAACGGCCGGATAATTTGAGCCAACCGAGTCATCAGGCTAACCGTTCGTCCCCTTTGAAGGCAACTGCTTTTGATCATTATATCGTTGAAGCGAGCGAGAAATACAATATTGATAAGCGGCTGATCCGAAGTGTGATCCAAGCGGAGTCCGGCTTTAATCCTCGTGCAACAAGTGGTGCCGGTGCTAAGGGTCTTATGCAATTAATGCCGGGTACTGCAAGAGGTTTAGGTGTTGCTAATTCCTATGACCCACGGGAAAATATTTTAGGCGGGACAAAATATTTAAGACAGATGCTGGACCGTTATAATCAAAATATGGAGCTTGCTCTTGCAGCGTATAATGCTGGTCCAGGAAATGTCGATAAACACGGTGGCATTCCGCCATTCAATGAAACAAGAAATTATGTAACAAAAGTGATGAACAATTATTTAGCCTGATAAAAAAACAAGGTGTCGATGCACACCTTGTTTTTTCTATTGTTATGCGAGTATAAGTTCTTTCACCTTATCCTTATCAAGTTGTTTAATAACTTCTACAATTAATTTAACCGCATTTTCAAAGTCGTCACGATGTAAAATTGCTGCGTGAGAATGAATATAACGAGTTGCAACTGTTATAGATAAAGAAGGTACTCCATTTGCAGTTAAATGAATGGAGCCGGAATCTGTTCCACCGCCGGCAATTGACGTATACTGGTAAGGAATCCCTTGTTTATCCGCTGTTTTCACAACTAAATCCCGTAAGCCTTTGTGGGAGACCATCGAAGCGTCATAGATAACAATTTGTGGCCCATCCCCCAACTTACTATCCGCTTCCTTATCAGAGATGCCTGGTGTGTCACCAGCAATCCCCACATCAACTCCAAAGCCGATATCTGGTTCAATCTTATGTGCTGCTGTTTTCGCCCCACGAAGCCCAACTTCTTCCTGAATCGTTCCGACACCGTAGACGATATTTGGATGATCCACGTCTTGAAGTTGTTTTAATACCTCGATAGCAATAGCCAAACCAATTCGGTTATCCCAAGCTTTCGCCATCAGCATTTTCTCATTTTTTAATTGTGTAAATTCAAAATAAGGAACAATCGATTGACCCGGCAGAACACCAAATTCTTCTGCTTCCTTCTTACTCGATGCCCCGATGTCGATAAACATATCCTTTATCTCATATGGCTTCTTACGCGCTTCTGCTGAGAGCACGTGCGGTGGTTTTGAACCGATAACACCGGTGACATTTCCTTTTGAACCCATAATCGTCACACGCTGGGCAAGCATGACTTGGTTCCACCAACCACCAACCGTTTGGAAGTAAATGAACCCTTTATCATCAATACGCGTAACCATGAAGCCTATTTCATCTAAATGACCAGCTACCATAATTTTTGGTCCATTTTCGTCTCCAATCTTTTTTGCAATGGAGCTGCCTAAGTCATCTGTTATCATTTCATCTGCGTAGGGCGTAATATACTTTTCAAATACTTCTCTCGCTTCTCTCTCATTTCCCGGGATACCATTCGCGTCGGTCAAATCTTTCAACATCGTTAATGTTTCATCTAATTTTGCCATGTTCTAATATCTCTCCTTTACTGTGACTTAAAGTATAAACCTATTATACTCAACTTTCTTAATTAAAAAAACGAAAGTAAATTAATCTTAACAAATACTCCCACAGAACGATTTTTTTAGGCTTCATTGTAAAATGAAATGCAACAGCTAAATAAATAGAAAGCCATCGTGAAACCACGTATAGTTAAAGTTGACCAAAACCATAAACATACGGAGGAAATCACGATGACTCACTCTCATTCTAACACGAAAAAACGAAGCTATACACATTTAACTGAAATTGAAAGAGGACAAATAGCTGCATACAGGGAGCAAGGTTTGTCTTTAAGAGAAATTGGAGAGAA